>NZ_JBDYQK010000007.1:0-228466 GCF_043832615.1 Klebsiella sp. KE9456 | reverse complement strand
CGCCCTCTGGCCGCCGTCCTGGCGGCCAGTCCTGGATGCGCGCCTGCGTTCTCGCCAGGTTTCCTTGATGCGCCCAACCCCCATGCGGTGAGTCCGTTATTCGTCAGTGGCTTTTCAGAGGCTGAAAGTCATAAAAAAGTTATATCCTTTATATTTCATTCAGCCCGTATCAGCTCAGTAAGCGAATAAACCGAATCAGATTTTCGTTTAAACCACCGATAATGCGATTGCCGTTGGCCAATGAAACGGACGACAACGCCGATGACTCAATTTAAATGACAGTCTCTGACTGACGATTCAGTAATATGTTTCACACACGGTTCGTCTGTTAGCGGTCTTCTTCCTTATGCCGTGTATTCAATTAAGCTTTGGTAATTATCTTTACCAATCTGATATAAATCATCCTCCCAGTGCGTGGGACTCAATTGCTCTGGCGCCCATACGCCGTTGTAGCCGGTAGCTTTAACAGCCTTAATCCATGCGGCAATATCCACATCGCCTTCGCCTGGCTGGTAGTCGCGTTGCACCCACTCGTCCCAGGCTTCACCTGGCTTCGCGGCGCGTCCGTCGCAGAAATGAACGCCATAAATAAGATTTACGTCCATGTTGGCCACTTCATCTGGGGTCGTACCGCCGCCGGCATGCAGGTGCCAGAAGTCAATGACCAGGCCAATATTGTCGCGGCCAACACGTTTAATAATCTCCAGCGCCTGGCGCAGCGTATTGAAACGAGTGAAAGCAACAATCTCAATCTGGTATTTGACACCGTATTGTTTACCAATATCCGCAATATCACGAATGTTCCTGACCAGGATATCGTTACGTTCATCCTCGCTGAGATGATCCAGTTCGGTCAGCGCCATAATCTGCACTACCGGGCATTTCAGTTCCTGAGCGGCATGGCTAATTTTTTCGGCCTCCCTCAGCATCTCTTCCCGTTCACCGGGCTGATACCGCCCGATGCGTTTCAGGGCATTAATGCAACTGACTTCAATGTCATAGTGCTGCATCAAATGTCGGTATGCCTCGAATGTCCCGCCATTATCGAGGTAACGAAAAAGATGTTCCGGCAGGATCTCCAGCGCATCGAATCCGCTCTCTTTTGCAATGCTTAGCTGGGTGACGGCATTGCTGTACCATACTGAGACACCATGTAGTGCTGTTTTCATTTTTTTTTCCTAAAATTCAGTTTGTTAATTTTAAACTCTCTAGTGAGATTTAACCGATCTAATGCTCAGGAACCACGAACAGCGAGGACAAAATCTTGCATTGATTTTGAAATATTTAATTCATTATATATATTAATGAAATTTAAATTCCTTTAGATTGATCACATCGTCAATAAACGATGGGCTGCACATGTTGTCTGTGATGACTATGTGTAAAAATTACTTTTAATTCAAATGTTTATGTTTGTTTGATCTGCGTTGAGGCGGGGAGAGGAAGGTCAGGTAATCGCGTTGAGTGGTAATCGGCAAAATCGCTCATGCAATCTGTTTTTGCCGTAAAAGAAAACCCTCACGTTTTTACGCGAGGGTCACAATCCGCGGTCGCTTACGCGGCCTGCGATTTATTCGGAGCGTTATTTGTCTTTGTTTTCCAGATTTTCCACCTGAGGTAAACCCGTGGCGGAAGAGGCGGTCAACAGGCCAGACTGCGCGTAGCCAAACAGCTTCTCGCGGGTATCGGTAATATCCAGATTACGCATGGTCAGTTGACCGATACGGTCTTCCGCGGAGAACATCGAATCACCTTTCTCCATTGTCAGACGCTCTGCTTTGTAGGTCAGATTGTCAGAGACGGTATTCAGGATGGAGTAGTCGTTGCCGCGACGCAGTTCAAGCGTGACCTCACCGGTGATTTGGCTGGCGACCCAGCGCTGCAGGCTGTCACGCAGCATTAATGCCTGGGAGTCGAACCAGCGGCCCTGATACAACAGACGCCCAAGCTGGCGGCCATGCGCATGGTATTGCTCGATAGTATCTTCGTTGTGAATACCGGTCAGCAGACGTTCGTAAGCGATATGCAGCAGCGCCATCCCCGGGGCTTCATAAATACCGCGGCTTTTCGCTTCGATAATACGGTTTTCAATCTGGTCGCTCATCCCCAGACCGTGACGACCGCCGATGCGGTTAGCTTCCATCATCAGCTCAACGTCGTCGCTGAAGGTTTGTCCGTTCAGCGCAACCGGGTGACCCTGTTCAAAACGCACGGTGACTTCCTCAGCAGGGATTTTGACGTTCTCATCCCAGAATTTGACGCCCATGATCGGGTTCACAATCTTGACGCTGGAGTTCAGGAATTCCAGATCTTTTGCTTCATGGGTCGCGCCGAGCATATTGGAATCGGTGGAGTAGGCTTTTTCTACGGACATTTTGTAATCAAATCCGCAGGAAATCATAAACTCGGACATTTCCTGACGGCCGCCTAACTCGTTAATAAAGTCGCTATCCAGCCAGGGTTTGTAAATTTTCAGTTCGGCGTTAGTCAGCAAGCCGTAACGATAGAAACGTTCAATATCGTTACCTTTATAGGTACTGCCATCACCCCAGATATTGACACCATCTTCTTTCATGGCGGCGACCAGCATGGTACCGGTCACGGCGCGGCCCAGCGGAGTGGTGTTAAAGTAGGTCAAGCCGCCGGTGGTGTTATGAAACGCGCCGCATTGGATGGCGGCAATACCTTCCGCAACCAGTTGCTTACGGCAGTCGATGAGACGAGCCCCTTCGGCACCATACTCTTTGGCGCGACGAGGAATGGCGTCGTAATCGTCTTCGTCCGGCTGGCCCAGATTAGCGGTATATGCATAAGGAACTGCGCCTTTTTTACGCATCCACAACAGGGCGGCGCTGGTATCCAGTCCACCAGAAAAAGCGATACCAATACGTTGACCAACCGGGAGATGTTTGAGAATCGTCGTCATAAAATAAAACCCTGCTAGATAGACTGTGGTGAGTTCGACTCAACAATCTTTATTGCATTTTTATGCATTAATTGTGAGTTTTCATTTAATCATTTTTTGCTGGCAACAGGAAGAGGAGGATGATCTTTTTGCTAAAAATCCCCTGAGATACCCGCGTGACTGAAACCTGCGCTGTGAAATTCATGTTGACAAAATATATGCTGTATCAATACAATACACCACGATTTTATGTCCCGTCTCTCGGTACCAAATCCCAGCAGTATTTGCGTTTTTTGCTCAAAACGAGTAGAATGCGCCACGTTTGTTTCAGGCGCGGGGTGGAGCAGCCTGGTAGCTCGTCGGGCTCATAACCCGAAGGTCGTCGGTTCAAATCCGGCCCCCGCAACCACTTTCCCATTAAGTACTTTTTCAAATATACTGTGAGGACCGGGTCCTTCGTAGCCGAATTTGAAAGAATTCTTCTGGAAAGTGTTCCAGATCGCGACTGCGATCTCAGGGTTCAGTTATCTAAAGCCCCGATTTATCGGGGTTTTTTGTTATCTGACTGCAGAATAACTGGGCTATACGCCCTTTTTTTATGTCTTGGGGGTGGGTTTGTCCACATTAGAGCAAAAATTGACAGAGATGCTCACTGCGCCAGTTGAAGCGCTTGGCTTTGAGCTGGTCGGCATCGAATTTATTCGCGGTCGCACATCCACACTGCGCATCTATATTGATAGTGAAGATGGCATCAATGTTGATGATTGTGCTGATGTGAGCCACCAGGTCAGTGCTGTCATGGATGTCGAAGATCCGATTACCGTCGCTTATAACCTGGAGGTGTCTTCGCCTGGTCTTGACCGTCCTATGTTTACCGCAGAGCACTATACGCGTTTTATCGGTGAGGAAGTGTCGCTGGTTCTGCGTATGGCGGTACAAAATCGACGCAAATGGCAGGGCATTATCAAAGCGGTAGACGGTGAGATGATCACGGTAACCGTCGAAGACAAAGATGAAGTGTTCGCGCTGAGTAACATCCAGAAGGCGAACCTGGTTCCCCACTTTTAACAGTCTGGATTGAGGTGAAAGGCCCCGATGAACAAAGAAATTTTGGCTGTTGTTGAAGCCGTTTCCAACGAAAAGGCGCTGCCGCGTGAGAAGATTTTCGAAGCGTTGGAAAGTGCGCTGGCAACGGCTACCAAGAAAAAATACGAGCAAGAAATCGACGTTCGCGTAGAGATCGATCGTAAGAGCGGTGATTTTGACACCTTCCGTCGCTGGCTGGTCGTTGAAGAAGTCACTCAACCGACGCGTGAAATCACGCTGGAAGCTGCGCGCTTCGAAGACGAAAGCATGAATCCTGGCGATTACGTTGAAGACCAGATTGAATCTGTCACCTTTGACCGTATCACGACCCAGACGGCGAAACAGGTTATCGTACAAAAAGTACGTGAAGCCGAGCGCGCCATGGTCGTTGATCAATTCCGCGAGCACGAAGGCGAAATTATCACTGGCGTGGTGAAGAAAGTGAACCGCGACAACATTACCCTGGATCTTGGTAACAATGCGGAAGCCGTTATTCTGCGCGAAGATATGCTGCCGCGTGAAAACTTCCGTCCTGGCGATCGCATTCGTGGTGTACTGTATGCCGTTCGTCCGGAAGCGCGTGGTGCTCAACTGTTCGTGACGCGCTCTAAACCGGAAATGCTGGTTGAACTGTTCCGTATTGAAGTACCGGAAATTGGCGAAGAAGTTATCGAAATTAAAGCGGCGGCTCGCGATCCGGGCTCCCGTGCCAAAATCGCCGTGAAAACCAATGACAAGCGCATTGACCCGGTTGGCGCATGCGTCGGTATGCGCGGTGCGCGCGTGCAGGCCGTCTCTACTGAACTGGGCGGCGAGCGTATTGATATCGTTCTTTGGGATGATAACCCGGCGCAGTTCGTGATTAACGCCATGGCGCCGGCTGATGTCGCGTCTATCGTAGTGGATGAAGACAAACACACGATGGATATTGCGGTAGAAGCGGGCAACCTGGCGCAGGCGATTGGTCGTAACGGTCAGAACGTGCGTCTGGCTTCGCAACTGAGCGGCTGGGAACTCAACGTCATGACCGTGGACGATCTACAGGCTAAGCATCAGGCTGAAGCCCATGCTGCTATCGATACGTTTACTAAGTATCTTGATATTGATGAAGATTTCGCCACACTGCTGGTTGAGGAAGGTTTCGCGACGCTGGAAGAACTGGCCTATGTGCCAATGAAAGAGCTGCTGGAAATTGACGGTCTGGATGAAGCCACCGTTGAAGCACTTCGTGAGCGTGCGAAAAACGCGCTGACCACGCTGGCGCTGGCCAAAGAAGAAAGCCTGGGGGACAGCAAACCTGCTGATGATCTGTTGAATCTGCAGGGTATGGATCGCACTCTGGCATTCGCTCTGGCTGCCCGTGGTGTTTGTACGCTGGAAGATCTCGCCGAGCAGGGCATTGATGAGCTGGCTGATATCGAAGGCTTGACCGACGAGAAAGCCGGAGAACTGATCATGGCCGCGCGAAATATTTGTTGGTTCGGCGACGAAGCGTAATAAACTGTAGCAGGAAGGAACAGCATGACAGATGTGACTATTAAAGCGCTGGCCTCGGAGATTCAGACCTCTGTGGATCGCCTGATACAGCAATTTGCTGATGCAGGGATCCGCAAGTCGGCTGATGATTCTGTGACCGCGCAAGAGAAGCAAACCTTGTTGACGCATCTGAACCGTGAACACGGCTCAGGGCCCGACAAGTTGACGCTGCAGCGTAAAACACGCAGCACGTTAAATATTCCAGGTACCGGTGGGAAGAGTAAATCGGTACAAATCGAAGTCCGCAAGAAACGCACTTTTGTGAAACGCGATCCGCAAGAGGCCGAACGCCTCGCTGCGGAAGAGCAGGCGCAGCGTGAAGCGGCAGAGCAGGCGCAACGTGAGGCAGAAGAAGCAGCCAAACGCGAAGCGCAATTAAAAGCTGAACGTGAGGCCGCAGAACAAGCTAAACGTGAACTCGCTGAAAAAGCGAAACGTGAAGCCGCGGAAAAAAACAAAGTGAGCAATCAACAAACTGACGATATGACCAAAACCGCCCAGGCTGAAAAGCTCCGCCGCGAGAAAGAAGCAGCAGAACTGAAGCGTAAAGCGGAAGAAGAAGCGCGCCGTAAACTTGAAGAAGAAGCGCGTCGCGTCGCGGAAGAAGCACGCCGTATGGCTCAAGAAAATGAAAAAAACTGGACTGAATCATCAGAAGCTCCAGAAGAAACCGCCGATTATCATGTAACGACCTCTCAGCATGCGCGCCAGGCAGAGGATGATAACGATCGTGAAGTTGAAGGTGGGCGTGGTCGTGGGCGTAACGCCAAAGCCGCCCGTCCGGCGAAGAAAGGCAATAAACACGCTGAATCGAAAGCCGATCGTGAAGAAGCCCGCGCGGCGATTCGCGGCGGTAAAGGCGGCAAACACCGTAAAGGTTCAGCCCTGCAGCAAGGCTTCCAGAAGCCTGCTCAGGTCGTTAACCGCGATGTCATCATCGGTGAGACCATCACCGTGGGCGATCTGGCGAACAAGATGGCGGTCAAAGGCTCTCAGGTCATCAAAGCGATGATGAAGATGGGCGCGATGGCGACCATCAACCAGGTTATCGATCAGGAAACCGCACAGCTGGTGGCCGAAGAGATGGGCCACAAAGTCATCCTGCGTCGTGAGAACGAGCTGGAAGAAGCGGTAATGAGCGACCGTGATACGGGCGCTGCGGCTGAACCACGTGCGCCGGTTGTGACCATCATGGGCCACGTTGACCACGGTAAAACCTCTCTGCTGGACTACATTCGTTCCACGAAAGTCGCTTCCGGCGAAGCAGGCGGTATTACTCAGCATATCGGTGCGTACCACGTTGAAACCGACAACGGTATGATCACCTTCCTGGATACCCCAGGCCACGCGGCATTTACCTCCATGCGTGCCCGTGGCGCGCAGGCAACGGATATCGTTGTTCTGGTTGTTGCTGCTGACGACGGCGTGATGCCGCAGACCATTGAAGCTATCCAGCACGCGAAAGCGGCCGGTGTGCCGGTAGTGGTTGCAGTGAACAAAATCGATAAGCCGGAAGCCGATCCGGATCGCGTTAAGAACGAACTGTCCCAGTACGGCATCCTGCCGGAAGAGTGGGGCGGCGAGAGCCAGTTCGTCCACGTATCGGCGAAAGCGGGTACCGGTATTGATGACCTGCTGGACGCCATTCTGTTGCAGGCTGAAGTCCTGGAGCTGAAAGCGGTGCGTAAAGGTATGGCGAGCGGCGCGGTTATCGAATCCTTCCTCGACAAAGGTCGCGGTCCGGTTGCGACTGTTCTGGTTCGCGAAGGTACTCTGCATAAGGGCGATATCGTTCTGTGTGGCTTCGAATATGGTCGCGTTCGTGCGATGCGTAACGAGCTGGGTCAGGAAGTGCTGGAAGCGGGTCCGTCCATTCCGGTGGAAATCCTTGGCCTGTCCGGTGTGCCGGCTGCCGGTGATGAAGTGACCGTCGTTCGCGACGAGAAAAAAGCCCGTGAAGTTGCGCTGTATCGTCAGGGCAAATTCCGTGAAGTCAAACTGGCGCGTCAGCAGAAATCTAAACTTGAGAACATGTTCGCTAATATGACCGAAGGCGAAGTTCATGAAGTGAACATCGTACTCAAAGCGGACGTTCAGGGGTCTGTGGAAGCGATCTCCGACTCCTTACTGAAACTTTCTACCGACGAAGTGAAAGTGAAGATCATCGGTTCCGGCGTAGGTGGTATCACCGAAACCGACGCAACCCTGGCTGCGGCATCCAACGCGATCCTGGTTGGCTTCAACGTGCGTGCCGATGCCTCTGCGCGTAAAGTGATTGAAGCGGAAAGTCTGGATCTGCGCTATTACTCCGTCATTTATAACCTGATCGACGAAGTGAAGGCGGCAATGAGCGGCATGCTGTCTCCGGAACTGAAACAGCAGATCATCGGCCTGGCTGAAGTTCGTGATGTCTTCAAATCGCCGAAATTTGGTGCTATCGCAGGCTGCATGGTTACCGAAGGTGTGGTTAAACGCCATAACCCGATCCGCGTTCTGCGTGACAACGTTGTGATTTATGAAGGTGAGCTGGAGTCCCTGCGCCGCTTCAAAGATGACGTTAACGAAGTCCGTAACGGCATGGAGTGTGGTATCGGCGTTAAGAACTACAACGATGTCCGCGCTGGCGATATGATCGAAGTCTTCGAAATTATCGAGATCCAACGTACCATCGATTAATTGCCTGGTAGACTGGGGAAGCGCAGCGCCACCCGGTAATACAAAATTAAAGGGGGCCGCGTGGCCCCCTTATTTGTCTGGAGAATTTATTATGGCGAAAGAATTTGGTCGCCCGCAGCGCGTGGCTCAGGAGATGCAAAAAGAGATCGCCATCATCCTGCAGCGCGAAATTAAAGACCCGCGTCTGGGAATGATGACCACCGTTTCCGGTGTTGAAATGTCGCGCGACCTGGCCTATGCCAAAGTGTATGTGACTTTTCTGAACGATAACGATGAAGCCGCGGTGAAAGCGGGCATCAAGGCATTACAGGAAGCATCTGGTTTTATCCGTTCGCTGTTGGGCAAAGCGATGCGCCTGCGCATCGTACCGGAACTGACGTTCTTCTACGATAACTCACTGGTTGAAGGGATGCGTATGTCGAACCTGGTGACCAGCGTGGTGAAACATGATGATGAGCGTCGCGTGAATCCGGACGACAGCAAGGAGGAGTGATGAGCCGTCCTCGTCGTCGCGGTCGCGATGTTCACGGCGTTCTGTTGCTGGATAAACCCCAAGATGCATCCAGCAACGACGTGCTACAGAAAGTTAAACGTATCTATAACGCTAACCGGGCAGGGCACACCGGTGCGCTGGATCCGCTGGCGACGGGCATGTTGCCGATTTGCCTGGGAGAAGCGACGAAGTTTTCTCAGTATCTGCTGGATTCAGACAAGCGCTACCGGGTGATCGCCAAACTTGGCCAGCGTACCGATACTTCTGATGCCGACGGGCACGTGGTGGAGGAGCGTCCTCTGGCCTTTAGCGCGGAGCAACTGGCCGCGGCGTTAGATAGCTTTCGCGGGGAAACCCAACAGGTGCCGTCGATGTATTCGGCACTGAAATACCAAGGGAAAAAGCTGTACGAATATGCCCGTCAGGGGATTGAAGTGCCGCGGGAAGCCCGGCCGATTACGGTCTACGAGTTGTTGTTTATCCGCCATGAAGGCGATGAGCTTGAACTGGAAATTCACTGTTCTAAGGGCACCTATATTCGTACGATTATCGATGACTTAGGTGAGAAACTGGGATGTGGAGCGCATGTTATTTTCCTGCGCCGTCTGGCGGTCAGTAAGTATCCCGTTGAACGGATGGTGACGCTGGAACAACTGCAGGCGCTGGTTGAGCAAGCCAGTGTGCTGGATATCCCGGCTGCGCAGTTGCTGGATCCATTACTGATGCCTATGGATAGTCCGGCGGCGGATTATCCACTGATTAATATTCCGCAAACCTCGGCTGTTTACTTTAAGAATGGTAACCCGGTTCGCACCTCGGGGGCGCCGCTACAGGGGCTGGTTCGTGTCACTGAGGGGGAAGAAGGTAAGTTTCTGGGTATGGGGGAAATTGATGACGAAGGCCGTGTGGCCCCTCGTCGTCTGGTGGTTGAATACCCGCTATGAGTGCTTTTCTTGCGATAAAAGGCCGCTGCGAGTAGAATATTGCCGCTTAATGCCCGCTAAAGTGTTGCAACATTTTCGGGTGTTATATCAGGGGTTGCTGAATTAGAGATCGGCACCCTTTCTTTCTTTTAATTTTGGAGTTCTAAAATGTCTCTAAGCGTTGAAGCTAAAGCAAAAATCGTTTCTGAGTTTGGTCGTGGCGAAAACGACAGCGGTTCAACTGAAGTTCAGGTCGCACTGCTGACTGCGCAGATCAACCACCTGCAGGGCCACTTTGCAGAGCACAAAAAAGATCACCACAGCCGTCGTGGTCTGCTGCGCATGGTTTCTCAGCGTCGTAAACTGCTCGACTACCTGAAACGTAAAGATGTTGCACGTTACTCTTCGCTGATCGAGCGTCTGGGTCTGCGTCGCTAATTCTGCGAGTTTCAGAAGAAGGGGCCTCACGGCCCCTTTTTTCGACCGGGCGGCAGCAATTCACTAAAAACTCATGTATTGTTGCTATTAATGATCTTCGTGCAGAGGTTCGCGCGGCTAATGAGAGGCTTGATTCGCAGGGGCGGGTTAGGGTTGTCATTAGTCGCGAGGATGCAGAAGATCGGGTCATCAGATGTCATATCATGGATATGACATCATCTATAGATATAAGGACAGAATTTTGCTTAATCCGATCGTTCGTAAATTCCAGTACGGCCAACATACCGTAACGCTGGAAACCGGCATGATGGCGCGCCAGGCAACGGCCGCCGTTATGGTTAGCATGGATGACACTGCGGTATTCGTTACCGTTGTTGGTCAGAAAAAAGCGAAGCCAGGCCAGGATTTCTTCCCACTGACTGTTAACTATCAAGAACGTACTTACGCGGCAGGTAAAATCCCGGGGGGATTCTTCCGTCGTGAAGGCCGTCCGAGCGAAGGCGAAACCCTGATTGCGCGTCTGATTGACCGTCCGGTTCGCCCGCTGTTCCCGGAAGGTTTCGTTAACGAAGTTCAGGTTATTGCCACCGTGGTTTCCGTTAACCCGCAGGTTAACCCGGATATCGTGTCTATGATTGGCGCTTCCGCCGCGTTGTCTCTGTCCGGTATTCCGTTTAACGGCCCAATCGGCGCCGCGCGTGTAGGTTACATCAATGACCAGTACGTGCTGAACCCAACCCAGGAAGAGCTGAAATCCAGCAAGCTGGACCTGGTTGTCGCAGGTACCGAGGCTGCTGTGTTGATGGTGGAATCTGAAGCCGCACTGCTGAGTGAAGACCAGATGCTGGGCGCAGTCGTGTTCGGCCACGAACAGCAGCAGGTGGTTATCCAGGCGATCAACGACCTGGTCAAAGAAGCCGGTAAACCGCGTTGGGACTGGCATCCGGAAGCCGTCAACGAAGCGCTGAACGCGCGCGTTGCTCAACTTGCCGAAGCGCGCCTGAGCGATGCTTACCGCATCACTGACAAACAGGAGCGTTATGCTCAGGTTGATGTGATCAAATCTGAAACCATTGCCACGCTGGTTGCTGAAGACGAAGCCCTGGACGCTAACGAACTGGGTGAAATCCTGCACGCGATCGAGAAAAACGTGGTGCGTAGCCGCGTGCTGGCTGGTGAACCGCGTATTGATGGCCGCGAAAAAGACATGATTCGTGGGCTGGACGTCCGTACCGGCGTGCTGCCGCGTACCCACGGTTCCGCGCTATTTACCCGTGGCGAAACGCAGGCGCTGGTTACCGCGACGCTGGGAACCGCCCGCGATGCGCAGAACATCGATGAACTGATGGGCGAGCGTACTGATTCCTTCCTGTTCCACTACAACTTCCCTCCGTACTCCGTTGGTGAAACGGGAATGGTGGGTTCGCCGAAACGTCGTGAAATTGGTCACGGTCGCCTGGCTAAGCGTGGCGTACTGGCCGTTATGCCGACTATCGAAGAATTTCCGTACACCGTGCGCGTGGTTTCGGAGATTACCGAATCTAACGGTTCTTCCTCTATGGCTTCCGTCTGTGGCGCTTCTCTGGCGCTGATGGACGCGGGTGTGCCGATCAAAGCTGCTGTCGCGGGTATCGCGATGGGCCTGGTGAAAGAAGGCGACAACTTTGTCGTACTGTCTGACATTCTGGGCGATGAAGATCACCTTGGCGATATGGACTTTAAAGTCGCGGGTTCCCGTGAAGGTATCTCTGCGCTGCAGATGGATATCAAAATTGAAGGTATCACCAAAGAGATCATGCAGGTTGCGCTGAATCAGGCGAAAGGCGCGCGTCTGCATATCCTGGGTGTGATGGAACAGGCGATCAACGCGCCGCGCGGCGATATCTCTGAATTCGCGCCGCGTATCCATACCATCAAGATCAGCCCGGACAAGATTAAAGACGTTATCGGTAAAGGCGGTTCCGTTATTCGTGCGCTGACCGAAGAAACCGGCACCACCATCGAAATCGAAGATGACGGCACCGTGAAGATTGCAGCAACCGATGGCGACAAAGCGCAGCACGCGATTCGTCGTATCGAAGAGATCACCGCTGAGATTGAAGTGGGTCGTATCTATAATGGTAAAGTGACCCGTATCGTTGACTTTGGTGCGTTTGTTGCCATTGGTGGCGGTAAAGAAGGTCTGGTTCATATTTCTCAAATTGCCGATAAGCGCGTTGAGAAGGTGACTGACTATCTGCAGATGGGCCAGGAAGTGCCGGTTAAAGTGCTGGAAGTTGACCGTCAGGGCCGCGTTCGTCTGAGCATCAAAGAAGCAACTGAACAGACTCAGCCTGCGGCTGCGCCGGAAGCGCCGGCCGCTGAGCAGCAGGGCGAGTAAGGTTGCCGTTTGCCCTCCGCATCGCGGAGGGCGTATTGCGGGCAGGATGCCGTGTTTGCAACCGGGGAACTGGACGTTCATCCAATCGTTGTCTTCGGGAGTGGGAAATGAAGCCTTTTCTGCGCTGGTGTTTCGTGGCGACAGCTCTCACGCTGGCAGGATGCAGCAACTCTGCCTGGCGTAAGGAGGCAGTCCTCGCGGTGCCATTGCAACCGACTTTGCAGCAGGAAGTCATTCTGGCGCGCATGGAACAAATTCTTGCCAGTCGGGCTTTAACCGATGACGAACGCGCACAGCTTTTATATGAGCGCGGAGTGTTGTATGATAGTCTCGGTCTGAGGGCATTAGCGCGAAATGATTTTTCACAGGCGCTGGCAATCCGACCGGATATGCCTGAAGTATTCAATTACTTAGGCATTTATTTAACGCAGGCAGGCAATTATGATGCTGCCTATGAAGCGTTTGATTCTGTACTTGAGCTTGATCCAACTTACAACTACGCGTACTTAAATCGCGGCATCGCGCTGTATTACGGTGGCCGTGCTAAGTTAGCGCAAGATGATCTGCTGGCGTTTTATCAAGACGACCCCAACGATCCTTTCCGCAGTCTGTGGCTATATCTTGCTGAGCGTAAGCTCAATGAGAAACAGGCGCTTGAAGCACTGAGACAGCGCTTCAACAAGTCGGACAAAGAGCAATGGGGATGGAACATTGTCGAGTTCTACCTTGGGGACATTAGCGAAAATGAGCTGATGGACCGTCTCAAGGCAGACGCAACGGATAACACCTCGCTCGCTGAGCATCTCAGTGAAACCAACTTCTATTTAGGTAAGTATTACCTAAGTCTGGGGGACAAGGACAGCGCTACGGCACTGTTCAAACTGGCGGTCGCAAACAACGTTCATAACTACGTTGAGCACCGATATGCATTGTTGGAATTATCGCTCCTGGGCCAGGAGCAAGATGACCTGGCAGAATCGGACCAGCAATAGCTGACGAACACATCAGCCCTTTTTTGTTTGCTATCACCTTTGCGGGTGAGGGCGTTGTTGTTCGTTAATACACCTACTTTGAGCCGGTTCACACTTTTCAATGAAAATTACCGTAAATTTTCACGATGAGTTATGTAGACTGGCCGCCATTAATTTTGAGGCACACGTACTACATGGCTGAATTCGAAACCACTTTTGCAGATCTGGGCCTGAAGGCTCCCATCCTTGAAGCGCTTAACGATCTGGGTTACGAAAAACCATCTCCGATCCAGGCTGAGTGCATTCCGCATCTACTGGGCGGCCGCGACGTTCTGGGTATGGCCCAGACCGGTAGCGGTAAAACCGCAGCGTTCTCTTTACCGCTGCTCAACAATATCGATCCTGAGCTGAGAGCACCGCAGATTCTGGTGCTGGCGCCGACCCGCGAACTGGCGGTACAGGTTGCTGAAGCGATGACCGATTTTTCCAAACATATGCGTGGCGTAAACGTCGTCGCCCTGTATGGCGGCCAGCGTTATGACGTGCAGTTGCGCGCGCTGCGTCAGGGGCCGCAAATCGTTGTCGGTACTCCGGGTCGTCTGCTGGACCACCTGAAACGCGGCACCCTGGATCTCTCTAAACTGAGCGGTCTGGTTCTTGATGAAGCTGATGAAATGCTGCGCATGGGCTTTATCGAAGACGTAGAAACCATTATGGCGCAGATCCCGGAAGGTCATCAGACCGCTCTGTTTTCTGCCACTATGCCGGAAGCGATTCGTCGCATTACCCGTCGCTTTATGAAAGAGCCGCAGGAAGTCCGCATCCAGTCAAGCGTAACCACGCGTCCGGACATCAGCCAGAGCTACTGGACTGCTTACGGTATGCGTAAAAACGAAGCGCTGGTGCGTTTCCTTGAAGCAGAAGATTTTGATGCGGCGATTATCTTCGTTCGTACCAAAAACGCGACTCTGGAAGTTGCTGAAGCGCTGGAGCGTAACGGGTATAACAGTGCGGCCCTGAACGGCGACATGAACCAGTCTCTGCGTGAGCAGACTCTGGAACGTCTGAAAGACGGCCGTCTGGATATCCTGATCGCTACCGACGTCGCCGCCCGCGGTCTGGATGTTGAGCGTATCAGCCTGGTGGTTAACTATGACATCCCGATGGATTCAGAGTCCTACGTTCACCGTATCGGTCGTACTGGTCGTGCGGGTCGCGCTGGCCGCGCGCTGCTGTTCGTTGAGAACCGCGAGCGTCGTCTGCTGCGTAACATCGAACGCACCATGAAACTGACCATTCCGGAAGTGGAACTGCCGAACGCAGAATTACTGGGCAAACGTCGCCTGGAGAAATTTGCCGCGAAAGTTCAGCAGCAGCTGGAAAGCAGCGATCTGGATCAGTACCGCGCGCTGTTGGCGAAAATCCAGCCGTCCGCCGAAGGCGAAGAGCTGGATGTGGAAACTCTGGCCGCGGCACTGCTGAAAATGGCCCAGGGCGAACGTCCGCTGATCGTACCGCCGGATGCGCCGATGCGCCCGCGTCGTGAGTTCCGCGATCGTGATGATCGTGGTCCGCGCGATCGCAACGATCGTGGCCCGCGTGAAGATCGTCCGCGTCGTGAGCGTCGTGACGTTGGCGATATGGAACTGTATCGCATTGAAGTGGGTCGTGACGATGGCGTTGAAGTGCGTCATATCGTTGGCGCGATTGCTAACGAAGGCGATATCAGCAGCCGTTATATCGGTAACATCAAACTGTTCGCTTCTCACTCAACCATCGAACTGCCGAAAGGTATGCCGGGCGAAGTGCTGCAGCACTTTACTCGTACCCGTATCCTGAACAAGCCGATGAACATGCAACTGTTGGGTGATGCTCAGCCGCGTCCAGAACGTCGTGGCGAGCGTCGTGAGGGTGGTCGTGGTTTTGGTGGTGAGCGCCGTGAAGGCGGCCGTGGTTTTGGCGGTGAGCGCCGCGAAGCTGGCCGTAGCGATGGTCGTCGTTTCAGCGGTGAACGTCGTGAAGGTGGCCGCGCGCCGCGCCGTGACGATGCGTCTGCGCCGCGTCGCGATGATTCTGCAGGCCGTCGTCGTTTCGGTGGCGATGCGTAATTAATATTTACCGCTAACGTAAAGTAAATGATACAGCCCCGGTCTGAATGACTGGGGCTTTTTTTATTTTCTTTGTACTCGCGTACTGGTACAGTGCGTCGCGTTAATAACGAGAAAAGTCTTTTCGACTGGAGATTTCGGCAAATGGCGACACTTACCACTACGGCAACCCGACCGTCCTTATTTGGCGGCGTAGTGATTATCGGCGGAACAATCATTGGCGCGGGTATGTTTTCGTTGCCGGTGGTGATGTCCGGCGCGTGGTTTTTTTGGTCGCTGGCGGCGCTGGTCTTCACCTGGTTTTGCATGTTGCATTCCGGGTTAATGATCCTTGAAGCGAACCTCAATTACCGGATTGGCGCCAGCTTTGACACTATCACGAAAGATCTGCTTGGCAGGGGCTGGAATCTGATTAATGGCGTGTCTATTGCTTTTGTCCTTTATATTCTTACCTACGCTTATATCTCCGCCAGCGGCTCAATCCTGCACCATACCTTCGGTGAAATGTCGCTGCATGTTCCGGCACGGGCAGCAGGATGTGCTTTTGCGCTGCTGGTGGCATTTATCGTCTGGCTGAGTACGAAAGCGGTTAGTCGTATGACGGCTATTGTGCTCGGGGCGAAGGTGATTACCTTTTTCCTGACCTTTGGCAGCTTGCTGGGGCATGTTCAGCCGACGACCCTGTTTAACGTCGCCGAACACAATGCGTCGTATATGCCGTATCTGTTGATGACGCTACCGTTCTGCCTGGCATCCTTTGGTTACCACGGTAATGTGCCGAGCCTGATGAAATATTACGGCAAGGACCCGCGTACTATCGTTAAATGCCTGATCTATGGCACGCTGCTGGCGCTGGGGTTGTATGGGGTTTGGCTGCTGGTAACGATGGGCAATATCCCGCGGCCAGCGTTTATCGGTATTGCGCAAAAAGGCGGTAATATCGATGTGCTGGTACAGGCGCTGAGCGGCGTCCTGAACAGTCGCAGTCTCGATCTGCTGCTGGTTGTGTTCTCTAACTTTGCGGTTGCCAGTTCGTTCCTCGGCGTGACGCTCGGCCTGTTTGACTATCTGGCGGATCTGTTTGGTTTTGATGATTCAGCGCTGGGGCGCTTCAAAACGGCGCTGCTAACTTTCCTGCCGCCGATGATTGGCGGTTTGCTGTGGCCGAACGGTTTCTTGTATGCCATCGGCTATGCCGGCCTGGCGGCAACTATCTGGGCAGCCATTGTACCGGCGCTGCTGGCTCGGGCATCACGTAAACGCTTCGGCAGCCCAAAATTCCGCGTCTGGGGCGGAAAGCCGATGATTGCGCTGATCCTGGTATTCGGTATCGGCAACGCGCTGGTGCATATTCTGTCGAGCGTGAACCTGTTACCTGTATACCAGTAACTTTTTAGCGCCGGATGGCGGCTACGCCTTATCCGGCCTGAACGATCTCGTAGGCCCGGTAAACGCCACCGGGCAAAACAACGCACTAGCCCGCCAACTCTTCTTTCACCTGCATCGCCAGGTCAAACGAATGCAGCCGCGCCTGATGATCGAAAATCTGCCCGTTGACCATAATCTCATCCGCCTGCGTTTCGCGCAGAATAGACTCCAGCCCGTGACGCACTTTGGCTTTATCGCCGACCAGCGACATGCGCAGCGCCTGCTGGACGCCATATTGTTCAGAGGCGGACCATAGTGAGTCTATATTTTGCACCGGTGGCGGCAGTTGCCCGGCTTCGCCGCGACGCAGTTTGACAAACGCTTGCTGCATCGAGGTAAACAGGAACTCGGCATCCCGGTTGCTGTCGGCGGCGATGATATTAATGCATACCATGGCATATGGCGTTGCCAGCCGTTCTGATGGTTTGAAATGGGTGCGGTAGAGATGCAGGGCCTGGAATAGCATATCCGGCGCGAAATGGGAGGCGAAAGCGAACGGTAACCCAAGCTGCGCCGCCAGTTGGGCGCTGTACAGGCTGGAACCCAGCAACCAGATCGGGATTCTTTCGCCATAGCCGGGAACCGGGCGTACGTGCGGCTCAGGATCGCGCGCGTCAAACCAGTCCACCAGTTCCGCCACATCTCGCGGGAAGTTATCGACGTCGCCGCTCATATGGCGGCGCAGGGCGCGCATAGTGGGCTGATCGCTGCCCGGCGCTCGGCCAAGTCCGAGATCGATTCGTCCAGGATAAAGCGTATTAAGCGTACCGAACTGCTCGGCAATCACCAGTGGAGAATGGTTTGGCAGCATCACGCCGCCGGAACCCAGATGCAGGGTGGTGGTATTGGCGGCAAGATAGCCAATCAGCACCGAGGTTGCGGCGCTGGCGATGCCGACCATATTATGGTGCTCCGCCAGCCAGTAGCGGTGATAGCCCCGCTTTTCGGCCAGCCGCGCCAGATCTAAAGAGTGGGAGAAGGCTTCCTTTGCGGAGGAACCTTGCGGGATCGGTGCCAGATCGAGCACTGAAAATGGAATGGTTTTGTCTGTCATAACGGCTCACTTTGTCGACGGTGAATCATTTAATACTGCATGAAAATATGATTACCGTGGTTAACAAAGTGAGCGGTATAAGGCGGGGCGCAAACACAACTGCCTGATGGCGCCTCGCTTATCCGGCCTACAAATGCATCGTAGATCGGATAAGGTATTTATGCCGCCATCCGGCAGGGTTCAGTTACACCTGTAGTTCCAGACCCGCCAGGCGTTTCCAGTAACCGTTGCAGTCGCTGTGCGCCGCCAGCGGCAATGGCGCGCTGCCGTTTTCATTGGCGCGGAAGGCGTCGAGCATGGTGAATGTCTCCGTACCCAGCGGGGAAAGGCGCACAATGTCGACCAGTCCCTGCATGGAGGTCAGTTCGTTGCCGAGGTTATAAACGTAGCCGCTCATGGTCTGAATGCCATTGAGAACGAACACCTGCTGACTTTCCTGCGAGAGCACGTCCCGCCCATTGGGGTATTTGATGCAGCAGGTTTCACACTCGTCTTTTGGCCGATCTTCCGAGCGGGCGGTAAAGCAGCGGGCGGAGTACGCCAGCGGCAGATGGCCGTAGCTCAGCACTTCCACTTCAAACTGATTGCGGATGCCGAGCTCATCGCACTGGTTCAGCAGATTCACCAACCAGTCGCGGGAAAGCTCGACCGGCATGCACCAGCGCACCATGCCTTGTTTAAGCAGCAGACGCAGCGTTACCGCGTTATAGCAGTTAAGCGCATGACCGGCGACAAACGGCAGTTTACGCTCTGCGCACATATTGACGACGCCGAAATCGCTGGCTTCAATCAGAAACTCGCCGTTCTCAACATAGCGCTTCAGCTCGCCCAGTTCCGAAGAAGCCTGTACCAGCGCGAGAGTGGAAAGCACCACCTGTTTGCCGCTGCTGGCCAGCGCTTTCGCCATCTCGATCCAGTCGCCGACTTTGGTGGCGCGGCGTTTGCTGCACACCGCTTCGCCAAGATAAATCGTATCCGCGCTACAGCCCGCCGCCTGCTGGTAAAATGCTTCCAGCGTCTCTTTTGGCCAGTAGTAAAGCACCGGCCCTAAGGAATATTTCATTGCTTTTCTCACTGCCATTTACGGTGATACGCGCCAAGCGTGGTTTGTGTTCCCTCGGACATGGAACCGAGGGTGTCCATCCACGCGGATTGCGGCACGAAGTTGTGCGGGTCGGCTTTGCAGCGATCGATTGCCTGACGCCAGACTTTCGCCACCTGGGTGACATACGCCGGGCTGCGTTGACGGCCTTCAATTTTCACCGATGCAATGTTTGCCGCCATCAGTTCCGGCAATAGCTCCAGGGTGTTCAGACTGGTAGGCTCTTCCAGCGCGTGATAGCGCTCGCCATTGACCAGATAACGGCCTTTACATAGCGTCGGATAACCGGCGTTTTCCCCTTCCTGATAGCGATCGATCAGCACCTCATTGAGGCGTGACTCCAGCCCCTGCGGCGTTTGCTGCCAGCGAACGAAACGCGCAGGTGAGCAGGCGCCAACGGTATTTGGCGATTCACCGGTCAAATAAGAGGAGAGATAGCAGCGGCCTTCTGCCATGATGCAGAGGCTGCCGAAGGCGAAGACCTCCAGCGGTACCGGCGTGGCGCGCGCCAGTTGTTTGACCTGATGAATCGACAGGACGCGCGGCAGGACCACGCGGGCAACGTCAAAATTGCGCTGATAAAAACGGATCGCCTCTTCATTGGTGGCTGAAGCCTGGACGGAAACATGGCGTTCAATATGCGGATAGCGCTCGGCGGCGTATTCCAGCATCGCGATATCGGCAAGGATCAGCGCATCGGCGCCCAGTTGGGCAGCCATGTCGACCGCCCGCTGCCAGCGGGCATAACCCTCAGGATGAGCAAAGGTATTGATGGCGATATGCAGTTTGCGGTGATGCTGGTGCACATAGCTGACGGCTTCCTGTAGTTTCTTCTCGGTGAAGTTAAGACCGGCAAAGTGACGGGCATTCGTGTCATCTTTTAGCCCGATATAGACAGCATCGGCGCCGTTTTCGATGGCCGCCTTAAGCGCCGGAAGGTTACCGGCTGGGCAGAGCAGCTCCATAATTTTTCCTGAACAACGCGACCTGTCAGGGACGCTGGATAGTTAATGAGTTGGGATTTTAGTTAACCTTCTGGTGACAATTTTTGATTTAAGGCAGTTAAACGCGTATTGACTGGCGCAATACCCCGTATTCGTCGTTGTGATTTTGTTGATTTACGCCGCTATGTCGTTTATTTGATATGGCACAATAGATGAACGATTGCATTCATGGAGTAAAGCTTGTGTTGGATAAACTGCGTTCCCAACTGGTGCATTTTGGCCCGTCAATCATCAGCGTGCCGGTTAAGCTGGCGCCTTTTGCTCTCAAGCGTCAGGTGCTGGAACAAGTATTAAGCTGGCAGTTTCGCCAGGCACTGGCGGAGGGGGAACTGGATTTTCTGGAAGGGCGCTGGTTAAGTATTAATGTGCGTGATATTGGCCTGCTGTGGTATACCTCGGTTGTTGATGGCCGTCTGGTGGTTAGCGCAACGGCCGACGCAGACGTCAGCTTTAGCGCCGATGCCAGCGATCTGTTGATGATTGCGGCGCGTAAACAGGATCCGGACACGCTGTTCTTCCAGCGCCGTCTGATTATTGAGGGTGATACCGAACTGGGACTGTATGTAAAAAACCTGATGGATGCTATTGAGCTGGAGCAGATGCCCAGCGCGCTGCGTATCATGCTTTTGCAACTGGCGGATTTTGTTGAAGCAGGTCTGAAAGGCCCGCAGAAACCTGAACAGACATCGGTAGGTGAGGCATGCTGATTCGAGTAGAAATTGGGATTGATGCGCCGGGAATTGATGCGTTACTGCGTCGAACTTTCAGCAGCGATGCGGAAGCGCAACTGGTGCATGGTCTGCGTGAGGATGGGATGATCACGCTGGGCCTCGTGGCGACGGATGACGAAGGTCAGGTCGTTGGCTATGTTGCCTTTAGTCCGGTCTCCATCGAAGGCGAAGACCTGCAGTGGGTCGGACTGGCCCCGCTGGCGGTGGACGAAAGCTATCGCGGTCAGGGAATCGGGCGTCAGCTGGTTTATGAAGGTCTGGATTCGCTGAATGAGTTTGGCTATGCCGCTGTCGTCACGCTTGGCGATCCGGCTTTCTACGGCCATCTGGGATTTGAACCGGCGTCGCGTTTTGACCTGCGCTGCCGTTGGCCGGATAGCGATAAGACGTTCCAGCTTCATCGCCTGGCCGATGATGCGCTGGAAGGCGTGCATGGCCTGGTCGAGTATAGCGACCACTTTAATCGTTTTTGAGGCTTTCCAGCAGAATTTCAAACGAACCGTCTCCGGCAACGAGGCGCTCTTTCTGGCGCTTCGTGAGTTGCTTAATACGATACTCCAGTCGTAGGGCAAGTGAGCGTTCACCAACTTCATGGCTAAAGGCCAACTGAAGCTCTCCTTTGCCGCGCAGTGCCTTTGCCCCATTCCCCGCCTGATGCTGGCAAAAGCGGCGTGGAACATCGGTGGTAATTCCCGTATAAAGGCGATTATCAGCGGTACGAATCAGATAGAGAAACCAGCACACGGTATAAAGGTCGCTATGTTAAGGTGTGAGCACCATAACATACTGGAGAGTAAAGATGGAGACGCTCGCTGCTATCAGCCGCTGGCTGAGCAAACAGCATGTCGTGACCTGGTGCGTTGCCCGCGATGGTGAGCTGTGGTGCGCTAATGCTTTTTACGTTTATGACCCGGAGGCGGTTGCGTTCTATCTGCTCAGCGATGAAAAAACGCGCCATGGTCAAATGACCGGGGAACGCGCTAAGGTTGCCGGGACGATCAATGGCCAGCCGAAAAGCGTGGCGCTGATCCGTGGCGTACAGTTTAAAGGCGAAATTCGCCGCTTAGCCGGAGAAGAGGAAGCAGCGATGCGCAAACGCTACGTTCGCCGCTTCCCGGTTGCCCGTATGCTCTCGGCATCCGTCTGGGAAATTCGCCCCGACGAGCTTAAGTTCACAGATAACACGCTGGGTTTTGGCAAAAAACTGCACTGGCTGCGTGAATCAGGCGCCGAGCAGGCGTAAGGCTTCGCGGTTGAACGCCGGAAGATCGTCCGGCGTCCTGCTGGTCACCAGTTGCTCGTTGTCGATAACCACTTCCTGGTCATAGAATTCGCCGCCTGCGTTTTTAACATCGACAATAATGGGCTTTACCGCCGTGAGTTTACGTCCGCGGATCGCATCGGCGCTAATTAACAACTGCGGGCCGTGACAGATGGCAAATACCGGTTTACCGCTACTGATAAAGTCGCGAGTAAAAGTGACGAAACGCTCATCTCCCCGCAGAGAATCGGGTGAATAGCCACCCGGAAGCAGTAAGGCGTCGAAGTCGGCAGGATTGACGTCATCAATGGCTTTATCAATAACGATTTCGGCTGTCCCTTTTTTGCCTTTTACCTTTTTCCCCGCCTGTTTTTCAATCGTCACCACGTTGTGTCCGGCCAGACGGTAGGCGTCAGCAGGGGAAGTGAATTCTGAATCTTCAAAGTCGTCGGTAATTAAAACGGCTATCTTCTTACTCATTCTTCCTCCCGTGTTTTGGTATGGAATGAGGCATTACTTTGCTGATGATGGATAATTACCTCGTCGAGTATCAAGTCTGGAACATGATGCCGGAAGCGCAAGGTAGAAAATTCTGTAAAGGAGCGTTGATGAGTCAGGTATTGTTAACAGGCGCCACCGGGTTAGTTGGTGGTCACTTACTTCGAATGCTGATTAATGAGCCGGGAATTAAATCCATTACGGCTCCTACCCGTCGGCCTCTGGCCGATATCTCCGGCGTATTTAATCCGCACGATCCGCAACTGACAGATGCTCTGGCACAGGTGATTGAGCCGGTAGATATCGTGTTTTGCTGTCTGGGAACCACCCGGCGGCAAGCGGGAAGCAAAGAGGCGTTCGTGCACGCCGATTATACGCTGGTCGTCGATACCGCCCTGACGGGAAAAAGACTGGGTGCCCGGCATATGCTGGTAGTGAGTGCGATGGGGGCGGATCCCCGTTCCCCCTTTTTCTATCATCGTGTGAAAGGCGAGATGGAACAGGCGCTTATTGCGCAGCAATGGCCACGTTTGACGATCGCGCGTCCATCTATGCTGACAGGGAAACGGGAGCAACGGCGTATGAGCGAAATACTCTTTGGGCCGTTTTTCCGCCTGCTGCCGGGGCGCTGGAAAGCTATTGATGCGCGGGATGTGGCAAGTGCGTTGCTGGCGGAAGCACTATCACCGATGCATCAGGGAGTACATATTCTCAGCTCGTCGCAGCTACGCGAAAAGGCGGGGCGGCTGGCGGATTAACAATTTCCAAAATTTCCCCGAAGGCGTACTATTCATGTGCTCAATTTAACATGACACTCTCCGGGGAATGCTATGGCTGGTCAGTCTTCATCTCAGGTGGCATCACCATTTCAATGGTGGAAGCCCGCACTCTTTTTTCTCGTGGTTATCATCGGCCTGTGGTTTGTCAAATGGCAGCCTTATTATGGCAAAGCGTTTACCGCCGCTGAGACGCACGGTATCGGCAAATCTATTCTTGCCGATAGTGATACTCATCCTTTGCAGGCAGCATGGGACTATGCGCTGGTCTACTTTCTGGCGGTCTGGAAAGCGGCGGTATTAGGCGTGCTGCTCGGATCGCTCATTCAGGTTTTGATCCCGCGCGACTGGCTGCTGCGTACGCTGGGGGAATCGCGTTTTCGCGGTACGCTGCTTGGTACTATTTTCTCATTGCCAGGCATGATGTGTACCTGCTGCGCCGCGCCGGTGGCGGTGGGGATGCGTAAGCAACAGGTATCGATGGGCGGCGCGCTGGCATTCTGGATGGGGAATCCGTTGCTGAATCCGGCAACCCTGGTATTTATGGGCTTTGTGCTGGGCTGGCAGTTCGCGTTGATTCGTCTGCTTGCCGGGCTGGTAACCGTTCTGCTGGTCGCCACGCTGGTGCAGAAATGGGTGAAGGACGCGGCTGTGCAGTCTACGGCGATCCCTGAATTTACCCCGGAGACGACAGGGGACGGTTTCTTGCGCCGCTGGCTGCGTGTGCTGTGGACGCTGTTCTGGAATACCATCCCGGTTTATATCCTGGCCGTGCTGGTGTTGGGGGCTGCGCGTGTCTGGCTATTCCCGCATGCCGATGGCATCGTGGCGAATACGCTGTTCTGGGTGATTGCTATGGCCATTGCGGGCTGTCTGTTCGTGATTCCGACAGCGGCGGAGATCCCGATTGTTCAGACCATGATGCTGGCGGGGATGGGCATAGGACCGGCGTTGGCGCTGTTGATTACGCTTCCGGCGGTCAGTGTACCGTCACTGGTTATGATGCGAAAAGCGTTTCCAGCGAAAGCGCTGTGGCTGACTGGCGCGCTGGTTGCGCTGTGCGGCGCGGTGGTTGGTGGGCTGGCGTTAATCTGATTACCTCCTGCAAACGGCGCAGTGCGTCTGTTGGGGGCGAGACATTCAGAGGAACTGAATGTCTCGCCTGGCCGACGAAGCGCCGCCGCAGAAAGTTATTTACTTGATATAGGTAAAGGCGGTCGTCACGCGAGACACGCCGCTGACCCGACTGGCGATATCCGCCGCCGCGCGTCCTTCACGTTCGGTTACCAGCCCCATCAGGAACACCTCACCGTTTTCGGTTGTCACCTTCACATTGGATGATTTCACCAAATCGGAAGCCAACAGTTGGGAACGGACTTTCGTGGTAATCCAGGTATCAGAAGAGGCGGTACCTAAGCTGATTGGCTGACCCTGACGCACTTCGTTATACACCTCCGCCGCTCCCTCTACGCCCAAAGCGATTTGCTTCGCGCGCGCGGAAAGCGCTGACGTTGGGGACTGCCCGGTCAGCAGAACTTTCCCCTGATAAGCGGTAACATTGATACGGGCCTGTTTCTTAATCTGTTCGTCTTTCGACAGGGCGTTGTTGACGCGCAGCTCCAGCGTGCCGTCATCAACCTGGGTTCCCACGGTACGCGGATCTGTCGCGGCTTTTGTGCCGACAGCTGCCGCGCCGACTACCGCTGCGGCGACGCATCCCTGAAGCAGTAGCGCAGACAGCAGAATGGCGAGGGGCGAGAGAGCCTTCATGTGTTCTCCTTAGTCGTCCTGGTGTGGAAAAAGCGTGTTATCGATTAAATCACACAAACAATTGACGGTGAGCATGTGCATCTCCTGAATTCGCGCGCTGCGATGCGAAGGAATGCGGATTTCAACATCCTGCTGGCCTAAAAGGCCTGCCAGTTCACCGCCGTCATAACCGGTTAACGCCACGATAGTCATATCACGGGTGACCGCCGCTTCCACGGCTTTCACGATATCCCGGCTGTTGCCGCGCGTAGAAATCGCCAGCAGCACATCGCCTGCGTGTCCTAATGCACGCACCTGCTTGGCGTAAATTTCGTCGTGCAGGCGATCGTTGGCAATTGCGGTTAAGACCACATTATCGGTATTTAGTGCAATGGCGGGTAAACCAGGACGCTCGGTTTCAAAACGATTAATCATGCTGGCAGCAAAATGCTGTGCGTTGGCGGCAGAAGTGCCATTACCACAACAGAGGATTTTGTTGCCATTCAACAGCGATTGCACGATCGTCATCGCGGCACGGGAGATGGCGTCAGGGAGCGCTTCTGCTGCTGCAATTTGGGTTTGGATGCTTTCAGTGAAGCAGGCTTTAATTCTGTCGAGCACGGGATCCCTTAATTCATTTATACCCGTCATACTTCAAGTTGCTTGTGCGTTGGCTACGCTCGTTCGCCCGGATCACGTACTTGAGTAAGCTCATCGGGACTTTCTCGCTTGCCGCGTTACCCGGCCAGCGCCAGCGCTGTTCAAAGCACAAGTGCCTTGTCCTGCAACTCGAATTATTTTGGGGATACGCTATTCGCCAAAGGCGTTTTTTAGCCATTGTATGTCGTCTCCGGTGAAGGCTACCACATCGAAACGGCAATCCACAGTCTCAAAACTCCCATTATGTCGGGAAAGCCACCCACGAGCGGCTTTGAGCAGTCTTTGTTGCTTTTGTTGCGTGACGCTGGAGGCGGCATCGCCGTAGTTTGCGCTGCGACGATAGCGCACTTCCACAAATACAGTGACGCTCCCGTCGCGCATGATGAGGTCAATTTCACCGCCATGCTCGTGGACGTTAGCGGCGATAAAACGCAGACTCTGACTCTCCAGCCAGCGGCGAGCCTGGATTTCCCGGGCATTACCGGTCTGCTTACTTAGTTGGCTGCGACGATTTGCCCGCCCTGGTATTTGAGCCATGACAGTTTCCTGTTGATCACGCACTCAGGCGTGGCCGTAAGATCGCCGGTATTACCATGGAGCTCAAAACCTGGAACCTGACGCATTTGCGAGAAATGGTTGGCCAGCGACCAGGCATCGGCGCCCATAGCATACAGCCGCGCCAGCGAATAGTCGTTATGTACGGCGGCCAGCGCCTGCTGTTGCAGCGGCGGGTTACTGCCTGCCAGCATCGGGATCTCGCTGTATTGCAGGCCTTCCATCTCCAGACGGAAATCCGGCCCTAAGGTTCCCTGGGCACTACGGGAACTGGCGTACAGCGTCACGCCGTTCTGGCTGCCGTTACGCAGGGCGATCATTGGCTTGATGTATCCGATTTGTTCCGGCGTCGCCAGGATATAGGCAGCGTCGACGCTGCCTGTGCTGCTGACAGGCACATCGTCTGGGCCTGGCTGCGCGCTATCCTGCGCTGATGGCAGGGTGGAGACCGGGGTACCGCTTAACGAGATACCGCTGTTGACGCTAGCGCGCAGCTCGGCGGTTGAGCCCAGACGCTGTTGCAGTACGGTACCGCCACCCAGCTTGAGCCACTCGTTGGCAAAGGCGTTAACCACGCGATCGCCAAGCGCGCCGCGTGGGACCAGGAGCAGCGGCGTCTGTTTGCCCTGATCGTGAATGTGATGCGCCGCATCGCGGGCTTCATCTTCCGGGGAGAGGGCGAAATAGCAGAGATTGGCGCGGCTTTCGACTTTTTCCGGCTGATTGAGCGCCAGCACGTTCAGCGAGGTATTGCTCTTGATGACCTCTTCGACGTTATTTTTCAATAGCGGCCCCACCACGATCGTTGCGCCGTCCTGCTGCACCTGAGCCAGCAGCTGACTCATGGGCTGGGTTGTGGTGTCGTAAATTTTCAGTTCAGCGGAAGGGTTGGCCGGGGCTGCGGCCAGCGCCTGAGTCTGTGGAACCGCGGCCGACGGGGTGGTGGTTTCCACGTCAGTGCTGGTGGTTTCTGGCGTTGCAGCCTGCACTGTTGTTGGCGCGGTCACTGGCGCGGATGTTTGCGCCGTGGCCGGGGCATTGTTGGCGGCGGTGAGATCGGTGACTTCCGCCTGCGACGGACTTACCACTGCGCTATCAGTCACATTCGTCGCCTGGGCGACCTGGACGGGGACAGCGCTTCCCGCGACGGCAGGCACGCCGTTTTTCGCCGCTTCAAAGCCCTGCTGGATAGTCCGGCCAAAAATCGCCGCCTGACCGTTGAGCGGCAGCAGCAGCGCGATTTTATTGGTCGATGCGGCCTGGTAATTTTCCATATGAACCAGTGCTGTCGGTAGCATTTTCGCGCCCGGGTTCTGCGGGTAACGGATCTGCCAGTCTTTAATGCCCGCTTTGAGCATTGTTGGATCGTTACGGTGGTCAAACCATACATGCTGCAGATCCAGCCAGCCCTGCAGAACGTTCTCGTCGGCGTTGATCACCAGCGCGTTGGCCTGTTCCTGAGTCATGGCGGTGAGCGCCTTCCAGGTCTCGTCGATATTTTTCTGTTTTTGTTGGACCTGGCCCAGCAACGGCTGTTGGGCAATCAAAGCCCGCAGCAGATTCAGCGATGGCTTCCCCTGGCTGGCGTCAATTTGCGCCTGCCAGTAGCGCGGCTGCTGATTTTGCTCAAGGCTCGCAGGGGAGAGTTTATTCAGCAGCGCCTGCGCGCCCTGGAAATCGTTCTGCGCCAGCTTCACTTCAACTGCCAGCAGCGATTGTTCGCGGCTTTGGATCGTGTTGAGGCTGGAAGGTAATTGATTGAAGAGGTCTATAGCCTGCGCCTTCTTCCCTTCCTGAAGCAGTGCACGAATGGCGAGTAATTGCCAGTTGGTCTTGCTATCATTCGAGCTTTGCTGCATCTGTTCCAGGTAGTAACTGGAGTCTGCCTGTGTCGTACCCTGCAAATACGCCGTGCTTTGGTCCGGGGTATGGGTGCCGCAGCCGGCAAAGATCAGAGCGGCCAGCAATACGGGCAGACAACGCACGGGTTTAGAACGAAGAAATGTTGACGGTACCATATGTGTCCAGTGATATTTTTTTGGCTCAATGCTCAATATTAATTCGGCAATACGGACGAAACAATGAAACAACACGAATCAGCGGATAATTCTCAGGGGCAACTCTATATTGTGCCCACTCCGATAGGAAATCTGTCTGATATCACGCAACGTGCGCTGGAAGTGTTGCAATCCGTTGATTTAGTTGCAGCGGAAGACACTCGCCATACCGGTATGCTGTTGCAGCATTTTGCGATTAACGCCCGTTTATTTGCGCTTCATGACCATAATGAGCAGCAAAAGGCTGAAACGCTGGTAGCAAAGTTAAAAGAAGGGCAAAACATCGCGCTGGTTTCCGATGCCGGAACGCCGCTGATTAACGATCCCGGTTATCATCTGGTACGTACCTGTCGGGAGGCCAATATTCGCGTGGTGCCGCTGCCGGGCCCCTGCGCGGCCATCGCGGCGTTGAGTGCGGCGGGGCTGCCCTCGGATCGTTTCTGCTACGAAGGTTTTTTGCCCGCAAAGTCAAAAGGGCGCCGCGATACGCTGAAGGCGCTGGAAGAAGAGCCGCGCACAATTATCTTTTATGAGTCAACCCACCGCCTTCTGGAGAGTCTGGAAGATATCTGCACGGTGCTGGGCGAATCCCGCTACGTGGTGCTGGCGCGTGAGCTGACGAAAACCTGGGAATCTATCTACGGCGCACCGATTGGCGAGCTGCTGGCATGGGTAAAAGAGGATGAAAACCGTCGCAAAGGCGAGATGGTGCTGATCGTCGAAGGTTTTAAAGCGCAGGAAGAGGCGTTGCCAGCGGTGGCTTTGCGCACGCTGGCGCTGCTGCAGGCTGAATTACCGCTGAAAAAAGCTGCGGCGCTGGCTGCGGAGATTCATGGCGTGAAGAAAAATGCGCTGTATAAGTATGCGCTGGAGCAGCAGGGGGAGTAATCTCATGAGTCATTACCAGCCGCCGTTTAGCATTACTCCTGCCATTCTCAATCTGGTTGTTGAGATTGGTGAGCTGTTAGGGCACTGGTCAGCTCAAACGGGACGAGCCTCCCCCCTTCTGCGAAAAGAGAATCGTATTCGTACGATTCAGGCGTCGCTGGCGATAGAGCATAACAGCCTGAGTACCGATCAGGTCACTGCGCTAGTGGAGGGTAAACGTGTTCTTGCGCCAGCAAAAGATATTCAGGAAGTGAGAAACGCTCTTCTGGCATATGAAAAAATGCCTACATGGAAAAGCCACCGGTTAACCGATCTTTTGACTGCCCACCGGACGCTGATGATAGGGCTGGTTGATAACCCTGGCCAGCTGCGTGACGGAGATGTAGGGATCTTCCGGGATACCAGACTGGTTCATATGGCTCCCCCCGCCTCTCAGGTCGAGCGTTTGATAAACGAGTTGCTGCTATGGCTGAAAGTCACTGACATTCATCCGCTTATCGCTGGAGCTGTCTTCCACTACGAATTTGAGTTTATCCATCCATTTGCCGATGGTAATGGCCGAATGGGACGCCTGTGGCAAACCTTAATTCTTAGCCAATGGCGCGCGGAGCTTGCCTGGCTACCAGTTGAAACGTTGATGCATTATCAGCAGGAGCGCTATTACCAGGTTTTAGGGATGTGTGATAGCCAGAGTGACAGCACGCCGTTTATTGAATTTATGCTGGAAAATATGGTTATCGCGTTGAAAGATGGCATGGGACAAACAGCTTCTCTGTCGGAAGAAGTGTCGGAAGAAATGTCGGAAGAAAAAGTGGAAATGCTGGCGGCCGTTGAGGAACGGATCCTCAAGCTTTTGTCTAAAGAACCCACGCGCACCGCGAAAGACATGGCTCAGGAAATAAATGTTTCTGCCAGAACCGTTGAGCGGTATCTGAAGACGCTGCAGCAAAAGGGAAGATTACAGCGGACCGGCGCAAAAAAAAGGGGAGCCTGGCGCATTCTTTAGCGGGTTATCAGCGTACAAAACGTGAAGGTCAATAGGGCAGATGTCACCGCATCTGCCTTATTTTCTATACGATGTGTAACTCAATCCCGGTACTTTTTAATGCCTTCCGATGTTCTTCATTTATTTCGCTGTCGGTAATCACGCAGTTTATTTTCTCCATCGGTAGAACCTGATTGAACCCGCGGCGATTGAATTTGCTGGCGTCCAGCACGGCAATTACCTTATGTGCCGCGGCGGCCATGACGCCGCTGATGGAGTAACCTTCGTTGAAGGTGGTGATGCCGTTGGTGGTATCGATGCCGTCAGCGCCGACGAACATCAGATCGGCGCTGATGCCCTGAAGAGAACGTTCGGCGATGGTGCCGTGCATGGAGTGTGTTTTGTGGCGTACGGTGCCGCCGCAGACCACCAGGGTGATATCTTTGTTTTCGGATAGCGTAAACGCCGCGGGCAGGCTATTAGTAATCACCGTAATATTGGTCATACGTACCAGAGCCTCGGCAATCAGTAGGGTAGTGCTGCCGCTATCCAGGATCACCGTCATGCCTTCGCTAATCATCGCCGCCGCGGCCTGGGCTATCCGTTTTTTCGGATCGCTGGCCAACTGATAACGATCTTCAAGTACCACTTCCAGATTATCTCCTTCGGTCAAATTGCTACCGGGCCTTGCGGCACCGCCGTGAAAGCGGGTGAGTAACCCTTTTTCTTCCAGCAAACGGAGATCGGCCCGGATCGTCACTTCGGAGATGCCAAAGAGATTCGAAAGGTCCAGCACCAATACGCTACCCTGCGCATTGACCATTTCGACAATTTTGTTCCTTCGCTCGAATGAGTTCATATTAATTTGCCTGATAATTAACTGATCTTAGTGTAATCGAAGGGTAATGAAAGTTGAACGATAATTTTCGAAAGGTTATGTGAGCCAGCTCTGATTGCTGGCTCAGTTGGTCAGGAGAGTTTAAGCAGGATTTTCCCCTGCATCGGCGCACCGTTGAGCGCCTGGACTTCGCGGGCAAAGCTTTCGGCATCGCCGATGTGGGTGATAAGCGGGGCAAGCTGAATGCGTTTTTCCGTCAGCAGGCGAACCGCCGTTTGCCACTCTTTTCCCGGCCACGGGCCAGAGTAGTTCATCCAGCTGCCGACAATAGTCAGCTCTTTTCGAAGAATCTGGCCAAAGGTGGCGAAAGGCAGCGTTAAGTCATGGTGCAAGGTACCCACCAGCGCCAGCTGCGCGCGCGGTCCGGCGACCTCAATGCCCAGCGCCACGGTTTGCGGTGTACCGGCGGTTTCCAGCACCAGCTGGTCGAACTGAATCTCTTCCAGTGCCGTTTGAATCTGTTTGCCGCTCATCTCCTTGCTGTTAAAGACGTGCGTTGCGCCGAGCGTTTTTGCCAGCGCCAGCTTCTGCGGGTTGATATCGATTGCCGTAATGCTTTTGGCGCCCAGTTCGCGGGCGCACTGCAACGCCAGCAAACCAATTGTGCCTGCGCCAATAATAATGACGTTTTTCCCTTCGCAGCCCTGAGCCAGATGGAAGGCGTGCAGGCCGACGGTCATCGGTTCAATAAACGCGCCGTCATCAATCGGCATCTGGTCCGGCAGACGGAACAGGTTGGCGCGTTTGACCACCACGTACTGCGCATTTCCGCCTTCGCTGCGCGAACCGACAAACTGGTACTGTTTGCAGAGAGAGAAGTATTCGCGCTGGCACTGGGGGCAGTTAAAGCAGGGGAGCAGAGGCACGCAGGCTACCGCGTCGCCCGGCTGCAGGTCGGTCACCGCTGAGCCGTAAGATTCAACATAGCCGCTGAACTCATGACCCAGGGTGATGGGATAGTAGTGGGCGCCTTTGGCGAAGATGCGCGGAATATCGGAACCGCACAATCCGGAGCTGACGACTTTGACCAGGACATCGTTTTCCGTTTGTAGAGTCGGTATCGGGCGTTCTTCAACGCGCACTGTCCCCTCAGCATGGATAACCACTGATTGCATAATATTCTCCAGAAATGTCCGGGGGAGCGGATGCTCCCCCTTGAGATTAAGAAACGCTCGGGCTTTGCTGCGCGACGGCGGCTTTCTCTGCGGCGGCGAAGCTGCGCGCCCGGCGCCACGTCAGCAGCACGCCGGCAACATAGATGACGCCGATAACCGCAAAACCCACCACGTTTTGCCAGGTGAAGAGCTGAATGAGCAGCCAGGTAATCGGCGAACCGCCCTGGTCCATTGAGGCCACTAGGCCACCCGCCTTCAGGGCCCCGGCGTTAGCCGCCAGCTGGGTATGCAGGCCGATGGTCTGCGTCGCAATCCATAGCGTTATCCCCATCAGGATGATCCCGGAAATCAGCGTGCGGAACAGGTTCCCCTGGTGTACCGCCACCGCCATGGCGACGAAGAATCCAATGGTCGCGAGATCGCCGAACGGCAGGACCTGGTTACCCGGAACCACAACCGCGATCAGAATAGTTAGCGGAATAAAGATCAGGCTGGCCGATACGACCGAGGTATGACCAAGCAGTAGCGCCGGATCGAGACCAATCAGGAAATCCTGGCCGCCAAACTTCGCCTGCAGACGTTTACGCGCCTGTTTGGCAATCGGGTTCAGGCCATCCATGATAGGTTTGATGACGCGCGGCATCAGCAGCATTACGGCCGCGGTTTTCACCGCCAGCTGGAGGATGCCCTTCAGGTCGTAGCCCGCCAGCGTGCCGATGACCAGACCCATTACAAAACCGACGGTGACCGGTTCGCCAAACGGACCGAAGCGTTTCTGGATGTCGTCAGCGCTGAAGTGGATGCGGTTCAGGCCGGGAATTTTTTCGATAATCGTATCGACCAGCACCGCTATCGGCCCTAAATACGCCGAGCTACCGTGCGGAATAGCAATACCATCGAGGCCGAAAAAGTCGCGGGTATCCTTCGCAAACCAGTCGCCGAGCTTGTAGACGAAAGCCGCATGCACCACTACGCCAAGAATCCCAATCCAGTATGAACCGGTCGCGATATGCAGCATTGCGCCGGTAAAGGTCATATGCCAGATGTTCCAGATGTCGACGTTCACGACGCGAGTCATTCGGGTGACCAGCATGAAGATGTTGACCGCGATGGCGATGGGAATCGCCACCAGCGCGATTTGCGATGCCCAGGTCATCGGCGACGACCCCGGCCAGCCAATATCAATCACGTGCAGGTTAATCTGGAAATGCTCCGCCATCGCTTTCGCCGCCGGGCCGATAGAGTCGAGCATCAGGCCGATGACCAGGCCGATACCGACGAAACCAATCCCGATGTGCAGGCCTGATTTAAAACAGTCCCCGAGCTTCATCCCCAGTATTTTGGAGAAGATGATGATCACGATCGGCAGCATCACCGTTGGACCAAGGTCGAGGATATAACGCATGATTTCGCTAAACATGGGCGTTACTCCGTCAGGATGTTCAGGATTTTTTGCTGCAGTTCTTCAATGCCTACGCCAGAAATGAAAGGCATACCGTGAACCACCGGAATGTCGCCAAAGGTTCTGTCAACCCGGGCGGTGGTGCAGATGAGGTGCGCGCCGTCCATATAGGTTTCGATTTCATTCACCCGGCACTGCACCAGGTCCAGCTCGATGCTGTGGTCCGCGCACAGATCTTTGATCTCTTCTGCGGCCATGGTCGAGGTGGCGACAGCGCCGCCATAGGCGACGATTACTTTACGTTTCATAGGGTACCCCTTTTATTATCAGTCTGTTATAAAGCCTGAGCGCTGGGCTCTGACTCAAGGATAGAGTGCCGAAACAGCTCGGGCAGCTGCTCCTGTGAGGCAGCCAGCAATGCTTCAAGCGTGTTCGAGTTCTGTAGCTCACTAAATAACCGGCGCAGCAGCTGTAGCTGTGCAGTCGGATTTTCTACAATCAGCGCGATGATTAACGAAACGTCGATTTCGCCGTCGTCGTCAGCACGCTGAAAAGGGACCGGGTTGTCCGGGCGAATCAGGTAGATAGCCGGAGACTTCGCATGTACCGCCTCGCAGTGGGGAATCGCGACCGCGTGCTGCTCCAGCGCAATGCCGGTGGGGAAAGTTGCTTCTCGTTCGAGCAGCGCCAGTGGATAGCTGTCGTGCACAACGCCGCGCGCCAGCATCTCTTCGCCAATGTGCTCCAGCGCCTGCCGGCTGGAACTAAAATGAATGCCGGTACGAACAAACAATTGACTCATAAATCCTCTTTACTTCAGGCGATTTCGGATGAACAGCCGTAACGGTAGGCACGCAGCACATCCTGAATTTTGTCGAGGATGAGGTCGTGCGGCACGGCGGCGAGTTCGTTTAACGACAGTCGTTCAAACTGCACGGGCATATACTGGCTGATAAGGCCCAGCGGCAGCTTAGTTTCGGTCAGGTTTGCAATTAACTTTTCCACGCTCTGGCGAATACGCGGATGCGGCCAGTAGTAGCGAATGCGATCGGACAGGCTGAAGTGGATATCCACCATTGCCTGGCTCCAGGTCGGGCGGTAGTACTTCTTCCAGTAGCCCGGCTCGTTAAGCATTACTTCATCAATCACTTCCATCACGCGGCTGCGGGATTCCGGAGCGACCAGCTCATTTTCCATTTGCGCGAGGGCAAAAATGGCTTCGCGCAGCGCGAAGGTTAGCGCCGGGCCAACTTTCAGGATGGCGTAATGGTCGCGCACCAGCGCCCGGTAGGCCTGACGAGACTGGTAATCAGTCGAGTGCGCTTCGTAGACCATCGGCGTGCCTTCGATCCACGCGGAGAGCGCTTTGGCGGCCTCCGGCTGGTAATGAATAATTTGCGTATGGTCGAACTCAACGCCGGGCTGCACCACGATAGCAATGACGCGTTCCAGCGCTGCGTTAAGACCCAGCTTGCGGAAGGCGGCTTCATGGGTTTCCAGCGTTGCCGCCGCATCCTGGGCGCGGGTCACGTGGACGCTGCCGATGGTGCTGGCTTCGCCGCCGGGAACCGGAACTTCGGTGCCGATGACGTAGGTCAGATGGCGTTTCTGCGCGTCGGTTGCCGTCTCTTCCGCGGCCTGGCACAGGCGAGCGGCACGTTCGGCGACGACGGCCGGGTCCAGCGGTATCGGATCGTCAGCGCAGGACATTGAGGCATCGAGATGGATTTTGCTGAAGCCCGCGGCGACGTAGGCTTTAATCAGATCGACCGATTTTTCCATCGCTTCGGCGGCGGGTTCGCCCTGCCAGCAGTTCGGCCCGAGATGGTCGCCGCCAAGGATGATGCGCTCTGACGGAAAACCGACTTCGCGGGCAATTTTATTCACGAAATCACGGAAGTCCGCAGGCTGCATTCCGGTGTAGCCGCCAAACTGGTTAACCTGATTAGAGGTTGCTTCGATAAGAACCTTGTTGTTGGTATGCAGATCGAAACGTAGCGCGGCTTCGATAACCAGCGGGTGCGCGGAACAAACTGAGCAGATGCCGATGTGTTCGCCAGCTTTGTGGCGGGAAATAATATCTTTCATTTAAAACCTCCGTTTTCTTTCGAATATATTCGTTATGTTTTGTTTTGCCCGCAAACTCCTTTGTTTTGATTTGTGATCAATCTCGAAAAAAAGAAAGATAAAACGTAATGTTACGAAAGTTAAAGATAAAAAAACGCTCTGGCGATGACGGCAGAGCGTTTTTAATCTATTGAAAATTAACTAAATATTCGTGAAAGCCAGCTCCGTTTAGGCTTTTCTGCTGGCTGAACGACCTGCTGCGGTTGAGCGGCAATTTCGCCTAATCCGGCATTAAAGGCCGTACCGATAGCCTCCAGCGCCTGATGGGCATCTTCCCCGCTGGCCATAAAATGCAGCCGATGTCCCTGTTTTGCGCCGAGAGACACCACCCGCATCAGATTTTTGGCGTCAACAATAGCGGAACGGGTGTCGAGATTTTCCACCCGAATTTGCGATCGCCACTGCTTCACCGCTTTCACCAGTACAGCGCTTGGCCGCGCGTGCAGTCCGTGGGGATTGCGCAGGGTAAAAGTCGCCTCTTCATCGAACGCCGGGGGTGGTTCCATCTCTTCCCCTTCGGCCGGGAAGATATTGCCGGCCAGAATCTCCAGCACCGCCTGCGGACTCTCAGCGCGCGATAGCGCTGCAGGTACGCGTTCGTCGCTCAGGGCGTGGGTAAGCTGGCGAAGAATATCAAGGTGTTCGTTGTCCTGCGCGGCGATCCCCACAATCAGATAAGCCGCTTGTTCTTCTCCCCAATCCACCCCCTGCGGGCAGGCCAGTACTTTGACACCGGTTTTCAGTACCGCATCGCGGCTCTGCGGCGTGCCGTGAGGAATGGCAATACCGTTGCCAAGGTACGTGCTGATTTGCCCTTCGCGGTCTCGCATGCCGTTCAGATAAGCGGGCGTGGTATGCCCGGCTTCGGTTAATCTGCCAACGACGCGTTGCAGCGCTTCATCTTTTGTTTTGATCGCGCGATCGAAATGGATATCTGCGCAAGTCAGTTGCATAAATAGCTCCTTATTTAATGGCACCGGCAAGCGTCGCTGCTTCCTGGGTCCGTTTTTGCCATAGCCTCCAGCATCCCAGCATGACCGCGCCACAGGCGGAACCGGCGAGAATACACAGCACCCACATTAGCGGTTTACTTACCAGCGGCAGGATCAGGAAGCCGCCGTGCGGAGCAGGAACCTGGATTTGCAGGCTATAGCTGAGAACCGCAGAGATGGAAGAGGCGATCATCATCATGGGGATGACGCGTAAAGGATCTTTCGCGGCGAACGGAATAGCGCCTTCAGTAATATGGGTGCAGCCGAGGATATAGTTGACCATCCCGGCGGCGCGCTCTTCTTCACTGAAGCCTTTCGGGAAGAAGGTTGTCGCCAGCGCGATAACCAGCGGCGGCGTAATGCAGGCGGCGGAAACCCCGGCCATAAAGAAGTAGTTCCCCTGGCCAAGCAGCAACGTACCGGTGACGTAGGCGGCTTTATTCACCGGACCGCCGAAGTCGAAGGAGCACATCGCGCCTACCACAATACCCAGCAGAATCGGGTTTGCTTCCTGTAATGAACTCAGCCAGTTCATCATCGCGTTGTTGATGGCGGCGACAGGTTGACCCAGCAGCACCATCATCACGCCTATTACCAGCACGCCAACGAGCGGCATAATGAAGATCGATTTCAGCCCTTCATACTGACGCGGCAGGCCGTTGAGCATATTGCGGATCAGCAACATAAAATAACCGGCGGCGAAACCAGCGATAATCCCGCCGAGAAAGCCTGCGCCGGTCGCGTTGGCCAGTAAGCCGCCGACGAAGCCCGCAACCATACCGGGGCGGCCGGAAATAGACCAGGCGATATAAGCGGTAAAAATCGGCACCATGATTGAGAAGGCCTGCTGGCCTACTTTCATCAGCGTCGCGGCAATAACGTTATACTGCGGCGAGTTCGGATCGGCTGAGTAGATACCCCACAGGAAGGAGATGGCAATTAAAATCCCCCCGGCAACCACAAACGGCAGCATGTTGGACACGCCGCTCATCAGGTGCTTATAAACTTGGCGTCCGAAAGACTCTTGCGCGTATTTCTCCTGTGACTCCGGCGAGGAAGAAATACCCTGACGGCGCGATGCCTGGCCGCCGATCACTTTATTAATTAAATCGACCGGATGATGAATGGCTTCTTTAACCGGAACCTCAATGACCGGCAGACCATTAAATCGCTCGGCGTTAACGTCTTTATCGGCGGCAATAATTACACCATAAATATCTTCTAAATCCGCGGGGGTAATGGCATTTTCAACGCCGGAAGCTCCGTTGGTTTCCACTTTAATGTCGACATTTAATTTCTTCGCTGCGGTTTTTAAGGCTTCTTCAGCCATAAAAGTATGTGCAATACCCGTAGGGCAGCCGGTAACTGCAATAATTTTTTTCATAATCGGACCTTTATAATTGAACGACCTGAATTTGCTGTAATAATTCTTCTGTGCGTTGTAAATTTCCTAATCCGGCGGAACCGGCGACGTCGGCGCCGGTCGCGCTGGCTAGTGCCAGGGCGTGAGCGACATCTTCTTCGTTAAGCCATTTACTGAGAAAGGCGCCCAGCGCGGCGTCGCCGGCGCAGGCGGAGCTGACCAGTTCAATTTTCGGTGCGGAGCAAAACCACACGCTTGCGCCATCGGAAAAGTAGAGGCCCTCCGCGCCCATCGTCAGCAGCACGTTGCGAGCGCCCAACTGATGCAGGGTACGCATAGCTTCGCGTACCTGCTGATGGTTGCTGACGTCGAGACCAAATATTTCGCGCAGCTCGTCATCGTTGGGTTTGATCAACAATGGCCGTAATTCCAGCAGCTGGCGCAGAACCGGATGGCTGATATCGAGGATAACCTCGCAGCCTTTCTGCTGACATAATTCAATGATCTCGCTATAGAACCGGCTTTCAATTCCCGGCGGCAGGCTGCCGCTGATTGCTAAATAATCCCCGGAGGTGACGCATTGCAGATGATGAATAACCTGCTGTTTACACTCGTCATCAATTTTTGCGCCGGGGTTAACGAGCTTATATTCCTCTGCACCGTCATTTATAAAAATATTAATTCGGGTTGGCTCAGATACCCATGTCGGCGTCACTTTAATTTTTTTCTGACGTAACTCTTCCACGATATAACGGCCAGTGAAACCACCGAAAATACCCATAATGTGAGTGGGTTGCTGATAGTGATTTAATATCAGCGAAACGTTCACTCCTTTGCCATTCGGGCAATATTCGGTGTGCCGGGTTCGGTTCACTGTCGACGGCTTCAGCGGATCGCAAAAGATATTCATATCGATTGCCGTATTGAGTGTCAGGGTATGGATCACGACATTGCTCCTTCGATCCGAAAATTACAGTTGTCCTTCACATCCACAAACGTGAATGACTTTGCGTACGATATCCTTCATCGCCGCTTTGGCCGGTTTCATGTAATGACGCGGATCGTTAGCGTCCGGATTTTCCTCGAAGTACTGCTTCAGGGCATCGGAGAACGCGATTTTCAGCTCGGTAGCGACGTTGACTTTGCACACGCCCAGAGAGATTGCCCGGCGGATATCGCTATCGGCCAGCCCGGATGCGCCATGAAGAACCAGAGGGACGTCAACGCGATCGCGAATAGCGGCGAGGCGCTCAAAATCGAGTTTGGGTTCTGCGGCGTACATGCCGTGCGCCGTACCGATAGCCACCGCCAGCGAGTCGATGCCGGTGCGGGTGACAAATTCGCGCGCCTGTTCCGGGTTGGTATACAGCGCATCTTTTGCATCGACCACCAAATCATCCTCCACGCCGCCCAGACGGCCGAGTTCGGCTTCAACGCTGGCATCATAGCGATGGCTCAGTTCAACCACGCTCTTAACTAACGCGACGTTTTCTTCAAAAGGCGAGTGTGAACCGTCGGTCATGACCGAGCGGATACCGGCCTGCACTTTATGCGTGATATCGGTCAGATCTTCATGGTGATCGAGGTGGACCGCTAAAGGAAGATCCCAGTGTTTAGCCAGATCGCGAGCGATCGCCACCACGTTCCCGGTTCCTGCATAGCTATAAGTTCCCGGGGTGCCGGCAAGGATCAGCGGAGAACGCAGTTCGGCGGCGGTTTCTACCACCACCTGCATCGTTTCCAGGTTGTGGATATTAAAGGCGGGAACGGCATAGCCGTGGCGCTGAGCTTTCAACAGCATGTTTTTACTAGAAATAATGTACATTCGTTCTCCTTTATTTTTATATTGTAAGTGATTTAGTGTTTTAAATCTTCATTTTGAAAGTAATGTAGCGATCGTCTCGATGTATTGTTGTGATCAATCGCACACAACAGTGATGTTGTTTTAAAAATGAAAGTTATATGGTCTTGTTTGTTTTCTTTTTTAAAAGTATATTAAACGACGATGTTTTATTTAACTTACTGAATTAAATGGTTTTAAATCGATGTGAAACAGGTGTGGAAGGCCTTGCGTTTGACAATGCAGCGGGGAAATTTAAAAATGAAAGTTATTCTGGGAGAAAATAAGAAGGCACAACACTGTGGCAAAACCGTCTACAAGTCTGCTGAAAAGGCGCCTGGACATCGCGGAGATCGTGCGCAAGAACGGAGAGATCAAAGTCGACGACCTGGCTGAAATGCTGGCTGTTTCAGGGGTAACGATCCGTAATGACCTGAACTACCTTGAACAGCAGGGCTACCTGAAGCGCTCGTTTGGCGGCGCAATCTATACTTCTCAGGCCGGCGCTCCGGTCGCTCTGGCTCAGGAAGCCCCGGTTGCCACGGACAAAGCGCTGGAGACCGAAATGGCGCGCCAGATCGCCGCACAGATCGAAGATAGCGAAACGCTGTTCCTGGGGCAGGGATCAATCTTACGCAAAGTGATCCCATTCCTTGCCGGTTATGACGAGCTCTGTCTGCTATTAAATGACCTGGCGCATGTGCCGCTGGCGCAGGAGTTCCTGAATGGCGAAACCGTGCTGCTCGGCGGGGTGTTGGGGAGTAGCGGCAAAATAGTCGAAGGCGATCTGGCGCTGAGCGCGCTGGGTCATTATCGTCCCTCACGAGCGCTGATCGCTGTCGATCACATTGCTGAAGATGGCACCTTAAGCGTCAGACAGGAAGCCAGCGCCCGCCTGCTGAGCGAAGCGGTGGAGCAAAGTGAGAGGGCGATTGCGGTCGTCGCGCATCGTCCGGTCTATGGCGACAAGCGCTACCCGATTGGCGATTTGCACCAAATTAGCGGCATCGTGACGCCGCAGATTGTCGCCGCGGAGTATCACACCCGCCTTCTCGCCGCCGGCCTGACTAACAGCTATACCAATAACGAGTGCCTGACATGGCTCAACCCTGCTTTGCAAAAGGCAAAGTAAAGGAGCGATGATGAATGTGACCATTTGCACCATCGGCGAACTACTGGTGGAGTTTCTGGCAAAAGAAGAGAACCAGGGCTTTTCGCGCCCGGGAGAGTTTTGGGGGCCATATCCCAGCGGCGCGCCGGCAATTTTCGCCGATCAGGTGGCAAAGCTGGGGTTAGGGTCGGTGCTTTTTAGCTGCGTTGGCAACGATGCGTTTGGTGAAATGAATATCGCGCGGCTGGAAAGCGACGGCGTGAATATTAATGGCATCGCCATACTGCAAAAGGCGACCACCGGCAGCGCTTTTGTGAGCTACCGCAGCCAGGCGCAGCGTGATTTTATTTTTAACATGCCAAACAGCGCCTGCGGCCTGCTAACCGCTGACCATATTGACGACACTCTGCTTAGCCAGTGCAACCATTTTCACATTATGGGCTCTTCGCTGTTTTCGTTTCGCATGATCGACGCGATGCGTAAAGCGATTGAAAATATCAAAGCGCGCAACGGCACGGTTTCGTTCGATCCGAATATCCGTAAAGAGATGCTGAATATCCCTGAAATGTCGCAGGCCTTTGAGTATATCCTTGATTACACCGATATCTTTTTGCCCAGCGATGGCGAACTGGATTACTTTGGCCTCAACCCGGGGCGCGATGAACAGGTGCTGGTGGATAAGCTTTTAAAGCGCGGCGTTAAGCACGTGGTGATTAAACGCGGCCCGCGCGGAGCGAGCTATTTCAGTGCCCGGGAAACGCATCATGTTGCCGGTTTTCATGTCCCGGTCGTGGACCCAACGGGAGCTGGCGACTGCTTCGGTGCGACCTTTGTCAGCCTGTTCCTGTCCGGCGCATCGCCGCATGAGGCACTGAGATGGGCCAACGCCAGCGGTTCTCTGGCGATTTCCCGCCGTGGCCCGATGGAGGGAACGTCCATGAAGGCGCAGATAGAGGCCTTTCTTAACGCGCATCAATAGCAGAGGTATCCCGCCTGAAGCATCACGAGCGGGATAAATTGCTGATTCGATCACGTCACCGGCGCCGGGTTAAACACTGACAGCTGGTTGTGCAATCCCCATTGATCCGAGAAGGTCTTCTTGCGGCCGCTGGCGACATCAAGAATAAACTCGAACAGCTTCAGCCCCACCTCTTCGATCGTCTCTTCACCGGTGGCGATAGTTCCGGCGTTGATATCCATTAAATCATACCAGCGATTCGCCAGTTCGGTACGTGTCGCCATTTTAATGACCGGCACTGCCGCCAGGCCATAGGGCGTACCGCGGCCGGTGGTAAAGACCTGCACGGTGATCCCGGAAGCCACTTGCTGGGTGCCACAGACAAAGTCGCTGGCTGGCGTAGCGGCGTAAATCAGGCCGCGTTTAGTTGGCCGCTGTCCTGGGGAGAGCACCTCAACAATTGCGCTCTTCCCGGATTTGGCGATGGACCCCAGCGCTTTCTCCACCACGTTTGCCAGGCCGCCTTTTTTGTTACCGGGGGAGGGGTTGGCGCTGCGATCGGTTTTGCCCATATCGAGATAGTCATCGTACCAGGCCATCTCTTCCAGCAGGCGTTTACCCACCTCTTCGTTGATGGCGCGCGGTGTCAGAAGATGGATTGCATCGCGCACTTCGGTTACTTCTGAGAACATGACCGTCGCCCCGCAGCGGACGAGCAGATCGGACGCGTAGCCCACCGCCGGGTTGGCGGTTACGCCAGAAAATGCATCGCTGCCGCCGCACTGCATACCGACGACCAGTTCGGACGTCGGGCAGGTTTCGCGCTGACGCTGATTCAGTTTCTGCAGATGACGCTCGGCGACCTGCAGAATGTCCTCAACCATTGATTTAAAACCGACGTGTTTCTCATCCTGCAGACTGACGATGCTGGCGCTGTCCACAGGAATGCTTTTCACATCATCGGTGCCTTTTAACAGGCGTTCCGGCTGAAGTTTTTCGCAGCCGAGGCCGATAACCATCACTTCGCCGCCAAAATTCGGGTTAAGCGCAAGGTTATGAATCGTGCGGATTGGCACGACGGCGGCCGGGGCATTAATTGCTACGCCGCAGCCATAGAGGTGGTTCAGACCCACGACACCATCGACATTAGGGTATTTCGGCAGAAGGTCACGTTCGATAATTTTAACCACATAATCCACAACGCCTGCCACGCAGTGTACGCTGGTGCTAATCCCGAGCAGATTTTTGGTTCCGACGCTACCGTCGGCATTACGATACCCTTCGAAGGTATAACCTTCCAGCGGCGGCAGAGGCGCAGGGACTTTGGTGGCCAGGGGCAAGGTATGCAGCGGCGGCGCTTTTGGCAGTTCGACCAGCGATTCATCAATCCAACTGCCCTGTGGGATATCGCGTACAGCATAGCCAATTACTTCTCCATAGCGAATAATTTCTCCGTGCTCGGGAATATCACTCAGAGCGACTTTGTGGCCTTGTGGAATATGTTCGACGAGCGTGAGCCCGTCAGGAAAACGCGTGCCGGCTTTTAAACCCCGATCGTTAACAATAATTGCCACGTTATCTGTTGCGTGCACTTTTATATAAAACGCCGCCGGTGATTGTTGTTTAATTTCAACGTCAGCCATTGTCCAGTATTCTCCAGGAAAGGTGCGAATAATAAAAAATCAGTTATTCAATTCATGATGTGCAGCTTTGTGAAATAAAGAATGTCAGGTGTTCAGATTTAAAAATGTGATCTAAATCACCCATCGGGCGGGAGGGGGCGTACCCAGGAGAGAAATCACTGGAATTGTGCATCAGCGCCCACTGTTTGTGGCATATGCACATTAATAATGATTTTTATACATTATTTATGGTTTATATGCACAGTGCTCAATGGCCGTGAGCTGATTATACTAAATCTTACTTGCTATGCGCCGGATGAGTATATCGACACTATCTGATATTGGTTTCTGAATAACTAAAAGCGTACCTAAATAAATAGAGGGTGTGTCGTACCTGAGGAGTATAAAATGAGTCTGGATGTAACGATAGAACATAAAGAAGAAATAGAACAGAAAGAAATAGAACACAAAAAAGGTGTGCCAACCCGATATTTAATTTTGCTACTCATTTTTATTGTTACCGCTGTTAACTATGCCGACCGCGCAACACTCTCTATCGCCGGTTCGGCAGTGGCGAAAGATTTGCAGTTGAGTGCGGTATCAATAGGCTATATTTTCTCCGCATTTGGCTGGGCCTATTTGCTGATGCAGATCCCCGGCGGCTGGTTGCTCGATAAATTTGGCTCGAAGAAAGTCTACTCATGCAGTCTGTTTTTCTGGTCGTTGTTTACTTTCCTGCAAGGCTTTGTGGATATGTTCCCGCTGGCCTGGGCCGGGATTTCGATGTTCTTCATGCGATTCATGCTGGGCTTCTCGGAAGCACCTTCTTTCCCGGCTAATGCCCGTATTGTGGCAGCCTGGTTCCCGACCAAAGAGCGTGGTACAGCATCAGCTATCTTTAATTCCGCACAGTATTTCTCTCTCGCGCTGTTTTCTCCTCTCCTGGGCTGGCTGACCTTCGCCTGGGGCTGGGAACACGTTTTTACCGTAATGGGGGTGATTGGTTTTATTCTGACCGGCGTGTGGATCAAACTGATTCATAACCCGACCGACCATCCGCGCATGAGCAAAGAAGAGCTGACGTTTATCTCCGCGAACGGCGCGGTGGTCGATATGGACCATAAAAAGCCGGGCAGTACAGCGGCCAAAGGTCCTAAACTTAACTATATCAAACAGCTGTTGACTAATCGCATGATGCTTGGCGTGTTCTTCGGCCAATATTTTATCAATACCATTACCTGGTTTTTCCTGACCTGGTTCCCGATTTATCTGGTGCAGGAAAAGGGGATGTCGATTCTGAAAGTGGGTCTGGTGGCCTCGATTCCGGCGCTGTGCGGTTTTGCCGGCGGCGTGCTGGGCGGCGTGTTTTCGGACTCTCTGATTAAACGCGGCCTTTCAATCACGGTGGCGCGCAAACTGCCGATTGTTCTCGGAATGCTGCTCGCATCGACCATCATTCTGTGCAACTACACCAATAATACCACGCTGGTGGTGATGCTGATGGCATTGGCCTTTTTCGGTAAAGGTTTTGGCGCACTGGGCTGGCCGGTGATTTCCGATACCGCGCCGAAAGAGATTGTTGGCCTGTGCGGCGGTGTATTCAATGTATTTGGTAATGTCGCTTCCATCGTAACGCCGCTGGTGATTGGTTACCTGGTGAGCGAACTGCATTCATTCAATGCAGCCCTGGTCTTCGTTGGGTGCTCGGCTCTGATGGCGATGATTTGCTATCTGTTCGTCGTCGGCGACATCAAACGTATGGAACTGCAGAAATAACTCACGGCTAAGTGACAAGGTATAAGTAATGAAAAACGATATCTTCCCGAATAAATTTAAGGCGGCCCTGGCGGCTCATCAGGTTCAGATTGGCTGCTGGTCAGCGCTGGCCAGCCCTATTAGCACTGAAGTTCTAGGCCTCGCGGGTTTCGACTGGCTGGTGCTGGACGGTGAACATGCGCCGAACGATATTTCCACCTTTATCCCGCAACTGATGGCGCTGAAAGGGAGCGCCAGCGCACCGGTAGTGCGTGTGCCAACCAATGAGCCGGTGATCATTAAGCGCCTGCTGGATATCGGCTTCTATAACTTCCTGATCCCATTTGTGGAGACTGAAAAAGAAGCGGTTAATGCTGTAGCATCAACACGTTATCCCCCAGAAGGCATTCGCGGGGTTTCCGTGTCGCACCGCGCCAATATGTTTGGCACCGTAGCGGATTACTTTGCTCAGTCCAACAAAAATATCACCATCCTGGTGCAAATCGAAAGTCAGCAGGGCGTAGATAACGTCGAGGCGATTGCGGCCACGGAAGGCGTTGACGGTATTTTTGTCGGTCCAAGCGATCTGGCTGCCGCCTTAGGCCATCTTGGCAACGCATCCCACCCGGAAGTGCAGAAAGCTATCCAGTACATCTTTGCGAGCGCCAAAAAGCACGGTAAGCCGAGCGGTATTCTGGCGCCTGTAGAAGCGGATGCGCGTCGCTATCTGGAATGGGGGGCGACCTTTGTCGCCGTCGGCAGCGACCTGGGGGTATTCCGTTCTGCTACGCAAAAACTGGCTGATTCCTTTAAGAAATAATGCCCAATAAATTTCGAGCTGCATCAAGGCGGCAACTAAGCCAATCCCCAGGATCTCACATGAGTAAGACTGGGATGAGCAAAGGCCGCCAACGAAGAGGCTGCTTGAAAGGTGAAGGGTATAACCACCACCGAAACTAGAGAGATAAAGACATGACAGTGAAAGTTGGTTTTATTGGCCTCGGTATCATGGGTAAACCAATGAGTAAAAACCTCCTCAAGGCAGGTTACTCGTTGGTGGTTACTGACCGTAACCGGGAAGCGGTTGCAGAAGTGGTCGCCGCAGGCGCTGAAAAGGCCACTTCGGCGAAAGAGATCGCCGAACAGTGTGAGGTGATCATCACCATGTTGCCGAACTCTCCGCATGTGAAAGAGGTCGCGTTGGGTGAAGGCGGCATCATTGAAGGTGCGAAGCCGGGAACTGTTCTGATCGACATGAGTTCCATCGCTCCGCTGGCCAGCCGTGAAATCAGCGATGCGCTGAAAGTAAAAGGCGTGGATATGCTGGACGCGCCGGTCAGCGGCGGTGAACCGAAAGCCATTGATGGAACCCTGTCGGTAATGGTCGGCGGCGATAAAGCGATTTTTGACAAATATTATGATCTGATGAAAGCAATGGCAGGTTCAGTGGTACATACCGGTGATATCGGGGCGGGTAACGTGACTAAGCTGGCCAATCAGGTCATTGTGGCGCTCAATATTGCTGCGATGTCTGAAGCACTGACCCTGGCGACCAAAGCCGGTGTTAACCCGGATCTGGTGTATCAGGCAATCCGCGGCGGGCTGGCTGGAAGTACTGTGCTGGATGCAAAAGCGCCAATGGTGATGGATCGTAACTTCAAACCAGGTTTCCGTATCGATCTGCATATCAAAGATCTGGCAAATGCGCTGGACACTTCCCACGGCGTGGGCGCACAGCTGCCGTTGACGGCGGCGGTAATGGAAATGATGCAGGCGCTGCGCGCCGACGGTCTGGGGACTGCCGACCATAGTGCTCTTGCATGTTACTACGAAAAACTGGCGAAAGTGGAAGTCACACGTTAACAAGAAGGGCGCGGATATGCGCCCTGTCATTCTTGCCTTGCGCGGCACTGTCAGGCTACATAACTATGAAAATCGTAATCGCCCCAGACTCTTATAAAGAAAGCCTCTCGGCCACCGAGGTTGCCCAGGCTATAGAAAAAGGTTTTCGGGAAATATTCCCCGATGCGCTCTACGTGAAAGTCCCGCTCGCCGATGGTGGAGAAGGTACCGTTGAGGCGATGATTGCCGCGACGCAGGGAACCCGGATGAGCGTTTGTGTGACGGGGCCGCTGGGCGTACCGGTTGATGCCAGTTGGGGGCTTTCCGGTGATGGCAAAACGGCATTTATTGAGATGGCGGCGGCCAGCGGGTTGGGGCTGGTGCCGCCTGCACAGCGCAATCCGTTGTTGACCACATCGCGCGGTACTGGCGAACTGATTTTACACGCGCTGGATCATGGGGCGAAAAACATCATCATTGGTATTGGCGGCAGCGCCACCAATGACGGCGGCGCGGGGATGATGCAGGCGCTGGGCGCACGTCTTTGCGATGCCGATGGCACGGAGATTGGCAACGGCGGTGGTTGTCTGTATAGCCTCAGTTCGATCGATATTTCCGCTCTTGATGCGCGCCTGCATGATTGTACTATCCGTGTGGCTTGTGACGTGACTAATCCGCTGCTCGGCGACAACGGTGCTTCATGGATATTTGGTCCACAAAAAGGGGCTACTGAGGCGATGATCCGCGAACTGGATCGCAATCTTGAGCATTATGCTGACGTGATCAAAGCTGATTTACACGTTGACGTTAAGCAGGTTGCCGGCGCAGGCGCCGCAGGTGGTATGGGCGCGGCGCTAATGGCATTTCTCAACGCTGAATTGCGCAGTGGGATCGAAATCGTGACCCAGGCGTTGAATCTGGAAGAACATATTCTCGATTGTTCGCTGGTGGTCACCGGAGAAGGCCGACTGGATAGCCAGAGCATTCACGGTAAAGTCCCGGTTGGCGTTGCGAGCGTAGCGAAAAAGTATCGTAAACCGGTGATCGGCATCGCCGGTAGTCTGACTCGCGATGTCGGCGTGGTTCATCAACATGGTATTGACGCGGTATTTAGCGTGTTGACTTGCGTAACGACTCTGGAAGAGGCATTTCGCGGCGCGGCGGATAACATTTATCATGCGTCGCGTAATATTGCGGCGACATTGCAGGTCGGGATGGCGACGGAAGGATGACAATCGGCGGTAAACCCTCTATACTGCGCGCCGAAGCTGACCAGACAGTCGCCGCTTCGTCGTCGTCCTCTTCGGAGGAGACAGGCGGAGGGGAGGAAAGTCCGGGCTCCATAGGGCAGGGTGCCAGGTAACGCCTGGGGGGCGTAAGCCCACGACCAGTGCAACAGAGAGCAAACCGCCGATGGCCTGCGTAAGCAGGATCAGGTAAGGGTGAAAGGGTGCGGTAAGAGCGCACCGCGCGTCTGGTAACAGTTCGCGGCACGGTAAACTCCACCCGGAGCAAGGCCAAATAGGGGTTCACAAGGTACGGCCCGTACTGAACCCGGGTAGGCTGCTTGAGCCAGTGAGCGATTGCTGGCCTAGATGAATGACTGTCCACGACAGAACCCGGCTTAACGGTCAGCTTCAACTTCTTTAAAAACAATACGTTGGTGTATCTCAGATACAAATGGGATACGCCAACGGTTGTCACATTCCCCCGCACACAGTCTGATTGTGTCGATTCTTGTTTTATCGGTTGTCCGTTTTTCTGCTAGTCAGTTTACAGCACGTTGAAGGATGAATGAGTCCGTCTGAGGCGGGAATTTCAGCTGATGACATCAACTGTGGCGCCGCCTCGTTCATATCTGATAAGGAATTTATATACTTTGTCGCAAGTTACGGTAATCTCATTGCCAGAGAAAGAGGGACTGATATCGTCTACTTTGTCGCATTCGTAACCAACGTAGCGAATCTCAGACTGTACCTTTTCCGGGCTAATGTTCTCTGTCGCATCAGCACAGGCAGGGATTCCGCATGTAAGAAGCATCAATAACATGATTTTAAACATGAATGGCTGCCCACTTTAATTTTTCAGCTCCCGGACTGACGCCTGAATGCCACATTAGACCGATCGATTAATTTAATTGAAAATTAATTATTGATCGTAAAAAACGATCAATCAAGTGGTTAATCGATAGACAATCTCACGCTTTATTCGGCGCGTAAGGTGCCAGGGAAAAGACGAACATCGTGATATCCGTGGGGTGCAGGGTACATACCGATACTACAGTTGGCTTGATCAATCCATGAGAGTTGCTGATTTCCGGGGCGGCATGATAAGCGCTGTTCAGAAATCGTGGGAATGTGCGGGTTCTGGGAGGGGGAATATGGGTATGAGGCTGGTCGCACCGCATGATCTGCGAAAAAGCCCATCAAATGAGGCAATTCAGTTAAGCGTCTGGTTCATCAGGGCGAGTTCACTTGCCATTATTGCCCTGCAACGTGAATTATTTAGGGGATAAAGATTTCATTCCAGGAATTCAGTGAGTTGACCATCGGCCCCGGAAGGGGCCATGGTGGGGATCAGGCTACGCTTTCTTCATCCTGGAGCCGGATCTCAGCTTCCGCAACGATCGCTTCCAGTTCACTTAACATCTCTTCATAACCAAAATTGACTGCGATCTTGTCTTCCGGTTGAGGTTGTTGCGTCGGTATCACCGTTTTTTTCGCTTTCTTCTTGCTCACAGGCAAACTCCCTTGCTGCCGTTATTATACGGGTAAATCTATCAGCAAAGCGCGCAGCGGGGTATCGGCGACAAGGGTAATGTTAGCTTCATCACGAATAAATGCACCATCACCGCAGGTCAGGGACTGTTTCTCTTCTTCATGTGCAAGCGCGTGTACCGTCCCGTGAATCGACTGCAGGTAGGCTCGCGGGCCGTGAAGCTGTACATTGAGCTGTTCACCTTTCGTCAGGTTGATATGGTGAATCCATACCTGCTGGCGCAACTGGAGACTATTCTGGCTACCGTCTGGCGAAGCCAGCAGCTGCCGCGTTCCGGCGGCGATAGCGACTTTTTGCACCAGCGGATTCTCGTGCTGCGGACAGGCGTCCAGCCACAGCTGCATTCGCGTCAGTGACGTCTCTTTGCTCAGGTTGTGTTCGCTATAGCTGACACCGGCTTGCGTCGAGAGTAGTAGCGCCTCGCCGGCTTTTGCCTGGATATGGTTGCCGTCGCTGTCGCGATACTCTGCTTCACCTTCCAGAATCAGGTTCAGAATATCGACTTTCGGGTAGGTGCGCGGCTGGAATGAGGCACCGGGGGCCAGGACTTCCTGGTTAAGCACGCGTAACGATGCGTAACCTAACAATTTGGGGTCGAAGTAGTGGCCAAAGGAAAAGGTATAGCGGGCCTGCAGCCAGCCGAAGTCTGCTTGACCGCACTGTTTGGCTGTTCGGGTTGTAATCATTTTCTTGACCTCTCTTTACACTAAATCAATGGTAAAGGTATGGACGCTGTATTGTTAGCCAGATATTCTGCCCGGTATGTTCAAATTTCCTGAATGAGACTGTGATGGCGAAAGAGAGAGCATTAACGCTGGAGGCGTTACGCGTAATGGATGCGATTGATCGCCGCGGAAGTTTTGCCGCGGCGGCCGATGAGCTTGGTCGTGTGCCCTCAGCGCTGAGCTATACCATGCAAAAGCTGGAAGAGGAACTTGATGTCGTATTATTCGACCGCTCAGGCCATCGAACAAAGTTCACCAACGTTGGCCGAATGCTGCTGGAGCGCGGGCGTATTTTGCTTGAAGCGGCAGATAAGCTGACGACTGACGCTGAGGCGTTGTCGCGCGGTTGGGAAACGCATCTGACCATTGTTACCGAAGCGCTGGTGCCCACCACCGACCTGTTTCCGCTAATTGAAAAGCTGGCGACCAAATCCAACACTCAGTTATCGATTATTACCGAAGTGCTGGCCGGTGCCTGGGAGCGTCTTGAACAGGGGCGGGCGGATATTGTCGTCGCCCCGGATATGCATTTTCGCTCATCGTCGGAAATCAACTCCCGCAAACTCTATTCGGTGATGAACGTCTATGTCGCCGCGCCAGATCATCCGATTCACCATGAGCCGGAGCCGCTTTCTGAAGTGACCCGCGTGAAGTATCGCGGCATCGCGGTGGCCGATACCGCCCGTGAACGCCCGGTGCTGACGGTGCAACTGCTCGACAAACAGCCGCGACTAACGGTAAGTACGATTGAAGATAAACGCCAGGCGCTGCTGGCAGGTTTAGGCGTCGCCACGATGCCGTATCCGCTGGTTGAGCAGGATATTGCCGAAGGACGCTTACGGGTGGTCAGCCCGGAATACAGCAACGAGATCGATATTATTATGGCCTGGCGTCGCGACAGCATGGGTGAAGCGAAGTCATGGTGCCTGCGGGAGATCCCGAAGCTGTTTATGGGTAGATAAAACACAATGTGTCCCTTTTTGACGAGGGGCACATTGTTTAGTCAGAGATCAGTTTTGGATCCGGCCCAAAACGGTTATTGCCGGGAGTGCCGTTCTGACAATTGAAAATAATGATCACCAGCCAGCCGATCACGGGTATCAGCAGCAATAACAGCCACCATGCCGATCGGTCGGTGTCATGCAGACGACGAAACTGTACTGCCCACCAGGGTAAAAATACCAGCACGCCATAAATGGTCGTCAGAATGCCTTCATCGCCCGCACGCTGCCAGCCGAGCATTTTATCAATCATGCTGAGTACGACGGTCAGGATGATGTTGATCAGAATAAACATCCAGTACTCTTTGCGTCGGGCGCGGCCGCTAAATCCAATATAATTTTTTATGACTTTAAGGTACCAGTCCATTTTTATGCCTCAATTAATCATCAATCACTTGTTTTTAAAGCGATCTTAATAAGAATAGACGTGAATGAAATACAGGTAAATATTTATGATGTGAATTGTTGGGTGCCTGAAATGGCACCCAATCTCTTAGCGAAAGCGAAGATCGCGGCCGTGCGGTTCGTTAAGATCCTGATGTGGGCCGACGGAGATAATTCCGGTTGGATTAATGGTCTTATGGCTACGGTAGTAGTGGTTGCGGATATGGGCAAAGTTCACTGTTTCAGCGATGCCCGGTATCTGGTAGATATCGCGCAGGAAGCCATAAAGGTTGAGATAATCGCTGATGCGGCGCTTGTCGCATTTAAAGTGGGTCACATATACAGGATCGAAACGAACCAGCGTGGTCCACAGGCGAATATCCGCTTCCGTCAATTGATTACCGGTCAGGAAGCGATGTTGACCCAGGATTTGTTCCAGGCGTTCCAGGGCGCTAAATACCGCCTCGACCGCCTCATCATAGGCCTGCTGGCTGGTGGCGAATCCGGCTTTATAGACGCCGTTGTTGACATTGTTGTAAATCCAGCCATTCAGTTCATCAATTTGTTCACGCAGTTCTGGCGGGTAGTAATCGCCGGCCCTGGCGCCCAGTGCGTCGAAGGCGGTATTAAACATGCGGATGATTTCCGCCGACTCATTACTGACGATGGTTTGCTGTTTTTTATCCCATAATACCGGCACCGTGACGCGTCCGCTGTAGTGCGGATCGGCATGCAGATACAGTTGATAAAGAAACTCGTGCTGATAGAGCGTGTCGCCCGTGGCGGCAGGGAAACTGTCGTCAAAGGTCCAGCCGTTTTCGAACATTAAGGGATTGACTACTGAAACGGGAATAAAAGGTTCCAGTCCCTTTAGCTTGCGAAAAATTAAAGTGCGATGGGCCCAGGGACAGGCAAGAGAAACGTACAGATGATAGCGGTCTTTTTCTGCTGCGAATCCTCCCTCGCCGCCCGGGCCAGGCGTACCATCGGCGGTTATCCAGTGGCGAAACGCGGAAACAGAACGTTTAAAACGCCCTCCGGTGGATTGGGTGTCATACCAGGTATCGTGCCAGACGCCGTCAATTAATTGTCCCATCATCTCCTCCTTCAGATAGTAAAAGCGAGGAGATCTCCCCTCGCTTTTGTATCAGTATAGTGAGCTTACCACTTTTTATTCAGCACCCGGTCGAGACTAAATGCGCCCGGGCCGGTGATAGCCAGCAGCAGGTAGCCGCCTGCGATGGTCAGGTTTTTCATGAACATCAGCGAGTTCATGCCTTCAGCAAAGTTGCTGTGGAACAGGAATGCGGCCAGCAGAGAGAAGCCCGCGGTGAACAGCGCGGTAGTACGGGTCAGGAAACCGAACAGAATAGCCAGACCACCGCCAAGCTCAAGCAGAATAACCAGTGGCAACATGAATCCGGGCACGCCCATGGCTTCCATATATTGTTGAGTACCCGCATAACCGGTGATTTTTCCCCAACCTGCGGTGATAAACAGAATGGGCATCAGAATGCGCGCTACCAGTACACCAACATCTTCTAATTTTTTCATTTTCTACTCCAGAAAACCCAAAGGGCGGCGATTTTGTTTTTAGCGCAATCCAGCGTATGACGCGGGGTTGCTGTCGATGGAGAGAATATTAGCGAGGCTGAGAGGGAATTGTTAGCAAGGAAAACTGTAGATCTTTTTCAAAGATTCTGAGTAACAATTGAAAAAGATAATGAATGACTGAACCGATATAGCAGGTTGTATAGCGGTGGTCGTGAGAAGGTTAACTGAGATGTGGTCCTGATATGCCTGAGACTAACAGAAGAGCTGGCCTGCGCAATCCGCGATTGCCTGCAGGCCCAGACAAGGCAGACAGGTCGGTCATACCCGGAAGGTGCACCTACCCACGCAATTCGGCCTCAGTGAGATGAGCGCTGAGGCAGCAGCCGTCGGGCCATGCGCCAGGTGCTCCAGAGACCCACGCCGCGTTTCGCCCAGCGCAGCAAAAAACGTGGATGACGCACTGACCATACGGCGAAGAGGCCGCTGCCGACCATTGCCCATGAACGCAGGTTAAGCAAAGTATGCCAGCCGCGGTCTATCGGCGCGGTCGCTTCCAGCCAGCGCCGGCGGCTGGCGTTGAGATCCAGCCGCTGCTGTTGGATTTCGCGCAGCAGGCGCGCTTTTTGCCTTTCACGTTCCTGTTGGCCGCGGCTCATGACTTATCGTCCTCCAGCAACGCCCGGTCGTTAGCCAGTTCCTGACGCGTAAGACGCAGAAATGTTGAACGTCGGGCCTTACGTAACGTCCAGATGCCGCCGATAATCGCCGCCAGCAACAGCGTCACGGTGGTGGCGATCATCACGTTCAGCCGATACTGGGCATCGACAGCCCAGATAATAAGGACTAACAGGCTCATCAGGCCGAACGCGGCAAACAGCAGGGTCAGCCCGAGCATCAGAAACAGCTGAAAGAGATTGGCTTTTTCCTCTTCCAGCTCCACGACCACCAGGCGAAGGCGCGTTTCCACCATTTCAACCAACAGCGTAACGATCCGTTGCCCGATGCCGAAAATGCTTTGCCCCGGCCCTTGCGTGTGTTGAGAATTCGCCATAATTAGCGGCGCGTCAACAGAACACCCAGCACCAGCCCGACGGCTGCGCCAATTCCCACGCCGGTCCACGGATTTTCACGAACGTATTCATCCGCGCGGGCGGCGGTTTCGCGCGTTTGTTTTACGATGGCGTCGCCGGTTTCGCCCATGCGAACGCGGCTTTCTTTCAGCACGCTTTCGGCTTTACTGCGCAATTTACCAATCTCTTCCTTCGACTTATCCGCGGAGGAGTTCAGCACTTCTTCCAGGGTATCCGCCAGCGTCTTCAGTTCCGCACGCAGGTCTTCTGCAACGTTATCTTTAGCCATGTTTATCTCCTGTTAAAGTGGTCCATATGGGGTTGCGCGATAGATTAATACTCACGAGATTGCAGCGTTTTCAATTCACGCTGAGCTTCATCAAGTTTACGTTGGCGCTTGTTGATTTTGTCAGCATCGCCTTTCTGTTTGGCTTCGCGCAGATCGTTTTGCCGTTCGGCTATCTCCGCTTGTTGTTTGGCAATTTTGCGTTGATGTTCAGCTTTGAGCTTGCTGTCGCTACAGTTTGCCCTGACTTCGCTAAGCGCCCGTTTCAGGCCATCAATACGGTTCTGATTATGATGTTTTTCTGCGTAGCTAATCTCCCGCTGGATATCCTGCTCTTTTTCCTGACAAGGGGAGATGGCAAAGGCGCTGGTACTCAGTGACGTCAGAACCAGAATCAACGCGACGCGGTGTTTCATGGATATTACCTTCCATTGTGTGAGGGCATACCTGAGGATATACCCGATCCAGTTGATAAATGAGAGCCCGATGACTCCCGTAACGTAAGCATAGTAAGTAAACCGGGAAATCACCAAACAGGGTGAAAATATTCGGAATTTTCGTTGATTACCCGAACCTGTGCGGGGTGTCGCGCAGACGGGCAATCCACGCGATCGGTGAGTTATCGTCTTCCTGTAAAGCGATAACATAGCCGTGCGGCAGGGCGCGGCCCAGCACTTCTTTTGCCGCCGCGCCCTGAGCGCTGGAATCAAATTTGATGATCAGACCATCTTTCTGCGGGGTAATGCTTTTAAAGCGGATGCCGTTGGCGTCGAGATGGTGCCAGACGGAAAAGCCGTCCGGCATGCTGACACCGTGATTGATGGGGCGGATAGCCAGAGTGGATTCCTGCTGTTGCATGGCGATCCAGAGCCAGAATAAACCGCACAGGAGTAGCGAGCCGCCCAGCACCCAGCCAGTTTGACGCAGAGAGGATCGTGTTATCGCCATTGTTAGCTCCGGCTCCTGTATTTTTTCTTCCACAGGACAATCAGCGAGCCTATCAGGCCAAATACCAGCAGCGCGACAGGCAGCAGCATCAGGCAGGACATCAGCTGATCTTCATATTTCAGGAATACGGGCGTTTTTCCCAGCAGGTAGCCCAGAGAGCTAAGAATCAGCACCCACAACAGCGCGCTCATCCAGTTAAAAAACTGGAAACGGGCGCTGCTCAGACCAGAAAGCCCGGCGATGGTCGGCAGCAGCGTACGGACGAAAGCAATAAAGCGACCAATCAGCAGCGCGGAAAGCCCGTGTTTATGAAACAGATGGTGGGCGCGCTGGTGGTAATGTGACGGAAGATGAGAAAGCCAGTTTTGTACGATGCGCGTATTGCCGAGCCAACGGCCCTGAATATAACTTAGCCAGCAGCCGAGACTGGCCGCCGCGGTGAGTAATAATAACGTTTCAGGAAAACCCATCGCGCCTTTCGCGATCAGGACGCCAACCAGCACTAACAGGCTGTCACCGGGCAAAAAAGCGGCGGGCAACAAACCGTTCTCAAGGAACAAAATCATAAATAAGACAAAATACAGCATGCCAATCATGGATGGATTCGCAAGCGTTTCGTAATCCTGAGCCCATAACGCATTCAATAATTGGGTTAATAGTTCCATTCATGGTTCCTGGTACATCGGTTAACGGCACGTCTGAACGCGGTGTTTAGATGGCGACATTGTTTTTTATTGGATTATGGCCGCTACTGCGCTCTGAACGGATCCCTGTTTAAAAGTGGAGCAAGCCAAAGCAAACTCTCAGAACGACAAAGTGCATCTAATTGTAACAAACCCACCGTCTTTACGTCATAGAAATTGCAGTTTGTTGCATTCTGATTGTGCTGATTGTGGAGAAGGGAGGCGAGTGTATTTACACAGGCTGACATTATATATGCTTTGCTTACCCTGCGGGGGGGCGGGCAGCGGCGGCGTTACTGCCCGGGGAGAAGAAAACGGTCTATTTTGTGCCGTTGGCGGCGGTATCGAGATGAACGACCGGATTTTCGGCAAACAGATAGCGATCGGCATTGAATTCAAAATCATCGCTGGTTTCGTTGAACAACATCTGTTTAGTGTTTTCCAGATGCTGCCACATGGCCAGTTTTGCCGCATGCGGATCTTTACGAATCAGCGCCTTAAGAATTTGGTCATGATCGTCGCACCAGTTATCAACGGTGCGCAGATCGATATGATCATGCAACTTTTTCCAGTACGGATTATGCACCCGTTGGGTCCACATTTTTTCAACGATGGCGGCTAACGCGCTGTTTTGCGTCGCCAGCGCGACCTGTACGTGAAACTGCAGATCCCATTCCGAATCGCGGAAGCATTTCTCTTTGCGCGCGTTTTCCTGGATTTCCATCAGCTTCATAATGTCCTGCTTGGTCACCTGCGTCGCTGCGAATTCGGCAATATTGCTTTCTATCAACTGGCGGGCCTGCAATAGCTCGAAGGGACCGTAGCTGGCGAACTCCAGGGATTCATCGGGAATTTGCTGATGCTTCGGATGGTTGGAAATAACGTGGATGCCAGAGCCTTTGCGAACTTCAACGTAGCCTTCGACTTCCAGCATAATGATCGCTTCGCGAACGACGGTGCGACTCACGCTTTTTTCGTCAGCAATAAACCGCTCAGCGGGGAGTTTATCGCCCACAAGGTAAACACCTTGCTCAATACGCGTCTTCAGCTCCGCGGCAAGCTGCTGATACAAACGACGTGATTCAGTGAATTCCATATTCGCTCCCGGGAAATGGCGACAATATTGGATTTGTTATACCACTTTTACACGCCAGCCACCACAAGAAGAGACGAAAAAGCCGCCTTAACCAGGGCGGCTTTCGTATGACAATGAGCCGAGACGGCTAGCTTTGTGTTGCCGGGTTGGTGGCGTTTACCGGCGTAGCGTTATCATCCGCCGATTTATTTTTCAGCACCGTCCAGATCACCACGGCGCCCAGCAGATCGAATACCGCCAGCACGGCGAACAGCGGGCTGAAGCCGATGGTATCCGCCAGCGCACCGACCACCAGAGCAAAGAGGGTGCTTGCCAGCCATGCAGCCATCCCGGTCATCCCGTTTGCCGTTGCCACTTCGTTACGACCAAATACGTCGGAAGAGAGGGTGATCAGCGCGCCGGACAGCGCCTGGTGAGCGAAGCCCCCGACGCACAGCAGAGCGATAGCTACGTACGGGCTTGTAAATAAACCAATCGTCCCTGGGCCGATCATCAGTAGCGCACCCATGGTCACCACCATTTTGCGGGAAACAATCAGATTCACGCCAAACCAGCGCTGGAACAGCGGCGGCAGATAACCACCGACGATACAACCGAGATCCGCGAACAGCATTGGCATCCAGGCGAACATGGCAATCTCTTTCAGGTTAAAGCCGTAGACTTTAAACATGAACAGCGGGATCCAGGCGTTGAACGTTCCCCATGCGGGTTCCGCAAGAAAACGCGGCAAAGCAATACCCCAGAACTGGCGGTTACGCAGAATTTGCCACGGCGACATTTTCTTGCCGTTGTTGGTCTGGTGCTGAGATTCCTGGCCACTAATAATGTAGTTGCGTTCTTCTTCTGTTAATTTTTTCTGATCGCGCGGGTGTTTGTAGAAAATTAACCACGCCATTGCCCAGATGAAGCTCAGAACGCCGGAAATGATAAACGCCATTTGCCAGCTGTGCATCACGATAGCCCATACCACCAGCGGGGGAGCAATCATCGCGCCAATAGAGGAGCCCACGTTGAAGTAGCCAACGGCAATAGAACGTTCTTTTGCCGGGAACCATTCAGAACTGGCCTTCAAACCGGCGGGGATCATCGCGGCTTCAGCGGCGCCGACCGCACCGCGGGCCAGCGCAAGGCCCCCCCAGCTTCCCGCCAGCGCCGTAGAACCACAGAAGAGCGCCCATGTGACAGCAAAGAAGGCATAACCGACTTTGGTGCCCAGAATATCAAGGATATAACCGGCAACAGGTTGCATAACGGTGTAAGCAGCGGAATAGGCTGCGATGATATAGGAATATTGTTGTGTGGAGATATGCAACTCTTCCATTATCGTTGGTGCGGCTGCCGCCACCGTGTTACGCGTCAGGTACCCCAGAACAGTGCCTAGCGTCACCAGTCCGATCATATACCAACGTAACCCTTTAATTTTACGCATGTAAAACCTCATCGTTTTATTATATATCCGCAGCATATGCGGCTATCTTCCGGCTCTGTCATTGAAGCGCAGAAGGTGAAACGGAGGGTTCAGGAGAGGAAACCTCATATGGTCCGAACCTTGCCATCAACTGTTGTGTCTGATTCGGTGTCCATACCGGTTAATCCGACGTGATAATTCATCGGTAATGCATTCCATTGGTATATAAGTTTCGACGGGAGCAAGATAACTTGTCATACAACTTGAAAAGTTGAGTGATGTCACAAAAGGAGGAAAGTTTGTGTGGATATGATTTTCTGCGATGAAGCCCAGATTTGGCGCGCGCTGGAGGGGCGTTTACATTAATAGCGGCGGTTTTTTTGTCGACGTTTATTGATCTAACTCACGAAAAATACTTCGGCTTGCGCGAATTGGTGTGATAACTTTATCGGCATGACAGTCAATCATCTGATGGGCTCCCGCTGAAGGGTGAAGAGGACACGAAAATGACACCGTTTATGACCGAGGATTTTCTGCTTGATACCGAGTTTTCCCGCCGTCTGTACCACGATTACGCTAAAGATCAGCCGATTTTCGACTATCACTGCCACCTGCCGCCACAGCAGATTGCTGACAATTACCGCTTCAAAAATCTGTATGATATCTGGCTGAAAGGCGATCATTATAAATGGCGCGCGATGCGAACTAACGGCGTGGCCGAGCGTTTATGTACGGGTGATGCCTCTGACCGCGAGAAATTTGACGCCTGGGCGGCCACCGTACCACATACTATTGGCAACCCGTTATACCACTGGACGCATCTTGAATTACGCCGTCCTTTTGGTATTACAGGTAAACTCCTTTCTCCGGCAACCGCCGATGAAATTTGGGCGCAGTGCAACGAGCTGCTGGCGCAGGATCGCTTTTCCGCCCGTGGCATCATGCAGCAGATGAACGTGAAAATGGTCGGCACTACTGACGATCCGATCGATTCACTGGCGTATCACGCTGCTATTGCCAAAGAGCGCGACTTCCCGGTGAAAGTGCTGCCGAGCTGGCGTCCGGACAAAGCCTTCAACATTGAACAGGCGACGTTCAACGACTACATGGCGAAACTGGGCGCCGTGTCGGATACCGACATTCGCCGCTTTGCCGACCTGCAAACCGCGTTGACTAAACGTCTGGATCATTTCGCCGCTCATGGGTGCAAAGTTTCTGACCATGCGCTGGATGTGGTGCTGTTTGCTGAAGCCAACGAAAGCCAGCTGGATAGCATTCTGGCACGTCGCCTGGGGGGCGAAACCCTGAGCGAGCATGAAGTGGCTCAGTTCAAAACCGCCGTTCTGGTTTTCCTCGGCGCGGAATACGCTCGTCGCGGCTGGGTGCAGCAGTATCATATTGGCGCGCTGCGCAACAACAACCTGCGTCAGTTCAAACTGTTAGGGCCGGATGTTGGTTTTGACTCCATCAACGACCGCCCGATGGCGGAAGAGTTATCCAAACTGCTCAGTAAACAGAACGAAGAAAACCTGCTGCCGAAAACCATCCTCTACTGCCTGAATCCGCGCGACAACGAAGTGTTGGGCACCATGACTGGCAACTTCCAGGGCGAAGGTATGCCGGGCAAGATGCAGTTTGGTTCCGGCTGGTGGTTCAACGATCAGAAAGACGGCATGGAACGTCAGATGACCCAACTGGCGCAGCTTGGTCTGCTGAGCCGTTTTATCGGTATGCTGACCGATAGCCGTAGCTTCCTCTCCTATACTCGCCATGAATACTTCCGTCGCATCCTGTGCCAGATGATTGGCCGTTGGGTGAGCGCGGGTGAAGCCCCTGAGGATATTCAACTGTTGGGCGAGATGGTGAAAAACATTTGCTTTAACAATGCGCGTGACTACTTCGCTATTGAATTGAACTAAGGCCAGAGGTCGGTTGATATGCAATACATTAAAATCCATTCGCAAGATAACGTCGCGGTAGCGCTGGCGGATATGGCGGCAGGCACGGTAGTCACCATTGACGGCGATACGGTCACGTTGATGCAGGATGTTGCACGCGGGCATAAGTTTGCGCTACACGGCATTGCGAAGGGAAATAACGTCATTAAATATGGTCTGCCGATAGGACATGCGCTGGCGGATATTGTGCCGGGGGAACATATCCACTTCCACAATACGCGCACTAACTTAAGCGATCTTGACGCGTATAGTTATCAACCGGATCTGATTGCGCCAGCGGCGCAGCCTGCGGATCGCGCGGTGCAAATTTATCGTCGCGCTAACGGTGAAGTCGGGGTGCGTAATGAGCTGTGGATCCTGCCGACCGTCGGCTGCGTCAATGGTATTGCGCGCCAGATCCAGAACCGTTTTTTGCAGGAAACGAATCAGGCTGAAGGCACCGACGGCGTCTTTCTTTTCAGCCATACCTACGGCTGTTCACAGTTGGGCGACGATCACATCAACACCCGAACCATGTTGCAAAATATGGTGCGTCACCCGAATGCCGGGGCCGTGCTGGTGATTGGCCTGGGTTGCGAGAACAATCAGGTTGATGCTTTCCGAGAAACGCTCGGCGACATCGATCCTGAGCGCGTCCATTTTATGGTCTGCCAGCACCAGGATGACGAAGTGGAAGCGGGAATAGAACATCTCCACCAGTTGTACAACGTAATGCGTCACGACAGGCGTGAACCGGGAAAACTAAGCGAACTGAAATTTGGCCTTGAGTGCGGCGGTTCTGATGGTCTGTCCGGTATTACCGCTAACCCGATGCTGGGCCGCTTCTCGGATTATCTGGTTGCCAACGGTGGGACCACGGTACTGACTGAAGTACCGGAAATGTTCGGTGCTGAGCGACTGCTGATGAGCCACTGTCGTGACGAAGAAACTTTCGGCAAGCTGGTAACGATGGTCAATGATTTTAAACAGTACTTTATCGCCCACAACCAGCCGATTTATGAGAATCCATCGCCGGGCAACAAAGCGGGCGGTATTACCACGCTGGAAGATAAGTCGCTGGGCTGTACGCAGAAAGCGGGATCCAGTCAGGTAGTTGACGTGCTACGTTACGGCGAGCGCCTGAAAGTTAGCGGTCTTAACCTGCTGAGTGCTCCGGGTAACGACGCGGTGGCAACCAGTGCGCTGGCCGGGGCGGGCTGCCATATGGTGCTGTTCAGCACCGGCCGTGGCACGCCCTACGGCGGTTTTGTTCCCACGGTGAAAATTGCCACCAACAGCGAGCTGGCGACCAGGAAAAAACACTGGATCGACTTTGATGCCGGGCAACTGATTCACGGTAAAGCGATGCCGCAATTACTGGAAGAGTTTGTCGATACCATTGTGGCGTTTGCTAACGGCAAGCAGACCTGTAACGAACGTAATGATTTCCGCGAACTGGCTATATTCAAAAGCGGCGTTACCCTTTAATTACCCGTCATTTTTCACACCACATCATCCCGGTGACTTACTTCAGTAAGCTACCGGGGATGTCTGAGCTTGCCGCCTTGCTGTGGCGTGAAATCTGGTGAGTTATAAAAGGAAGGCGTTTCAAAAACGGCGTTTCAGAGTATGATGCGCCGTTTTGTTTTATAAGGACTCCCCATGACCGCGTATTGGCTTGCCCAGGGCGTTGGTGTTATCGCCTTTCTGATCGGCATTACCACTTTTATCAACCGGGACGAGCGCCGCTTCAGGCTGCAGCTTGCCGTCTATAGCGCCACCATTGGCGTGCACTTTTTTTTGATGGGGGCGTATCCGGCGGGAATGAGCGCCGAGCTGAATACCGTACGAACCCTTATCTCAATGCGTACCCGCAAGCTCTGGGTGATGACCGTGTTTATTGTGCTTACGCTGGTGCTGGGACTGGCGAAGCTGCAGCATGCCATGGAACTGCTGCCGATTGTTGGCACCCTGGCCAGCACCTGGGCGCTATTTCGCTGCACGGGATTAACCGTTCGCTGCGTGATGTGGTGTGCGACAGCCTGCTGGGTGATCCACAACTTCTGGCTGGGATCGATTGGCGGCACGATGATTGAAGGCAGCTTTCTGGTGATGAACGGTCTGAACATTATCCGCTTTCGGCGGATGCAAAAGCGTGGTATTGACCCGTTTAAAGTGGAAAAGAGGATACAGAAAGAGAACCCCTCCGCAGGTTAGCGGAGGGGGAAGGATTAGCTGCGCAGCGGCTCTTTCGCCAGCTGCTGGTCTTCGGCCATACAGGCTGCCGCAGTAAAGAGAACGTCGGTAGAAGAGTTCAGCGCGGTTTCGCAAGAATCCTGCAAGACGCCGATGATAAAGCCAACGGCCACCACCTGCATGGCAACATCGTTCGGGATGCCAAACATATTACAGGCCAGCGGAATTAACAGCAGTGAACCGCCCGCCACGCCGGAAGCGCCGCAGGCGCACAGCGACGCCACGACGCTAAGCAGCAGCGCGGTCAGCAGGTCAACCGGGATATTCAGCGTATGGACGGCTGCCAGGGTGAGTACCGTAATGGTGATCGCCGCACCGGCCATATTGATGGTCGCCCCCAGCGGAATAGACACCGAGTAAGTATCGCGATCCAGATTCAGCTTTTCACTCAGCGCCATATTCACCGGAATATTGGCGGCGGAGCTGCGGGTAAAAAAGGCGTAAACGCCGCTTTCGCGCAGGCAGAGTAGCACCAGCGGATAGGGGGTGCGGCGAATTTTCCAGAACACCAGCAGCGGGTTAATGACCAGCGCCACCAGCAGCATACAGCCAACCAGCACCAGAAGCAGATGGGCGTAGCTCCAAAGGGTTTCAAAACCGGTGGTCGCCAGCGTTGAGGAGACCAGGCCAAAGATCCCCAGCGGCGCGAAGCGGATCACCACTTTAACGATAAAAGTCACCGCATGGGAAACGTCGTTAATCAGGTTTTTGGTGGTTTCGTTTCCGTGACGCAGCGCGAACCCAAGACCCACGGCCCACACCAGAATGCCGATATAATTGGCGTTCAGCAGAGCGTTAATCGGGTTGGAAACCATGCTCATCAATAGTCCGCGCAGGACTTCGACAATCCCCGACGGTGGCGTGATGCTGTCTGCCGCCGAGGTAAGGTGCAGCGTTGAGGGGAAGATAAAGCTAAACAGCACGGCGGTTAACGCCGCACTAAACGTACCCAGCAGGTAGAGGAACAGAATCGGGCGGATACGGGTCTTTTGCCCCTGCTGATGGTTAGCGATTGAGGCCATCACCAGCATCAGAACCAGCACCGGCGCGACCGCTTTCAGCGCGCCGACGAATAGCGTTCCCAACAGTCCCACGGCGATTGCGGCGGGTTTTGAAACCATCGCCAGCAGTACGCCGAGTACCAGACCGATTAAAATTTGTTTGACCAGACTACCCTGAGCCATGCGGCGCAGCAGGGTTGAACGGGGTGATTGGCTTACCATGTTTATTCCTTCCAGTGAAGTCGCGATCTGTTCCGGCTACGTATTATTTGTAACGTTTATGTCCGGATGTAAATAGATGTTTGCCTGGTTGAGTATACGGAAAGATTGGCATTGGGAAAGGGTAAAATATCGTTTTTGGTGCTAAGAACATATTTTTAGCATTGTGTTAACGCTTATATAGCGTAGGGCATGTTGTTGACCGGATGAAAGGGGATTTCACCCGGTCAGCTATGACTTATGGCAGCCGTTTTTTCTTGTCGTGTTGCTGATTGACCCAGGCATTAATAATTAACGTCAATACCAGAATGCCGCCCACGATGCCAAGCGAGAACCCGATTGGTATGTGGAAGAAATCGACAATCAACATCTTGATACCGATAAACACCAGAATGACCGACAGGCCATACTTCAGCATGGAGAAACGCTCGGCGACGCCTGCCAGCAGGAAATACATTGCGCGCAGGCCGAGGATAGCGAACAGATTTGAGGTCAGCACGATAAAGGGATCGGTGGTGACGGCGAAAATGGCCGGAATACTGTCAACGGCGAAGATAACATCGCTCAGTTCGACGAGGATCAGCACCAACAGCAGCGGCGTAGCGTAAAGCGCGCTATTCTGGCGGATAAAGAAGCGCTCGCCCTCGATCTTATCCGTCATGCGCAGATGATTGCGGAGCCAGCGCACCAGCGGTTTGTCGCCGATACCGGACTCATCTTCTTTTGCCAGCGCCATTTTCACGCCGGTAAACAGCAGGAACGCGCCGAAGACGTAGAGCAGCCATTCGAACTGGGAGATCAGCCAGCTACCGGTGAAGATCATGATCGTACGCAGCACGATCGCGCCTAACACGCCATAGACCAGCACCCGGCGCTGTAGCGCAGGCGGGACGGAAAAGTAGCTGAACAGCATCAGCCAGACGAAGACATTATCCACAGCCAGTGCTTTCTCAATGAGATAACCGGTAAGGAACGCCAGCGCTTGCGGGTCGGCTACAGCGCGACCTTCGGTCTGCACCAGATACCACCAGAAAGTGGCGTTAAACAGCAGTGAGAGGGTAACCCAGAGAACAGACCAGCCTGCAGCTTGCTTCATGGTCATGCTATGCGCGCCGCGCCGTCCTTGCAGCAGCAGATCGATAGCCAGCATGATGACCACCACCACGGCGAATCCGCCCCATAACAACGGTGTGCCGACACTATTCATTACGATATTCCTTACATAAAAACAAAACGGCTGACGTCGGAAGACGGCAGCCGCTGCGCTTTTATGCAGAGACCTCGCCTTCCGGCAAGGTCTCACTTACAACAAGAAGCTTGTTGCCCGGCGACCGGATGCGGTTTTTCACGCATCGTAATGACGATCGACCGGCAAGGAAGTTACTCCCCTTTGCGTGTCACAAACTATTACAACTTATAAATAGGGTCAATGGCGTCTGGTGGTCCCTTTACACTCCTTTACGCCACCGGCTGGCTGTCCGCCGGGAAGACCACGCCGGTCTGGCGACGAATCTCGCTCAGCAGTTTTGCTGTGATACGGCTAACTTCCAGAGCCGGATGAACAACCGCATTGCTTTCAACCAGACCAGCAAATGTCTCCGCTTCATACAGCATTGTATTAATATGCTGCGGTTGACTCAGATCCTGGGCTTTGCCGCCGCGCGGCACCAGGCAGATCTTCTGGCATTCAGATATTTTCTCAATAACCAACGCGCCAGATTCGCCCTGAATTTCGCTCGGGATCGCGGAATCACTCACTTTCGAATGATGCAGAGTGACATCAAAATCACCGTAGCTCAGCACGACGGTCCCCTGACCATCGACCCCGCTCTCCAGCAGGCTGGCACTGGCGTGGACTGCGCGCGGTTCGCCCCACAGCGCAACCGCCGACGCCAGACAGTAAAAACCGATATCCATAATCGAGCCATTCGAGAAGGCCGGATTAAAGGTATTGGGGTTTTCACCATCCAGATAGCGCTGGTAGCGCGAAGAATACTGGCAGTAGTTAATAAAGGCTTTGCGCAGCTTACCGATTTTATCCAGCGACTGCTTCAGCAGCAGGAAATTTGGCAGGCTGGCGGTCTTGAACGCTTCGAAAAGCACCACGTTATGTTCCCGCGCCACCTTTATGGCGGCTTCCACTTCCTGCAGATTTGATGCCAGCGGTTTTTCGCAAATCACATGCTTTTTATGGCTCAGAAACAGGCGCGTTTGCGGGAAGTGCAACGCGTTAGGGCTGGCGATATAGACGGCGTCAACATCGGCGCTTTGCGCCAGCGCTTCCAGTGAAGTGAACAGATGTTCGACGGGATAATCGTTGGCGAAAGCCTGGGCTTGTTCAAGGCTGCGGGAGTAAATGGCGGTAAGTTTATATTTGCCGGTTTCATGGGCGGCATCGACAAACTGCTTAGTGATCCAGTTTGTGCCAACAACTGCGAAACGTATCATAAACGTTGACGAACTCCATAAAAAGGGATCTTTCGTCACTGTAACACGCCATCATAACAAAACCAGTGCGCTACTGCGCAGAACGGTTTAACGAAAGCTGCGTCAGCCACAGGCGGGTATCAAACTCAAGCTGGTGGTATTGCGGTTCCATGTAACAGCACAACTGATAAAACGCTTTGTTGTGTTCTTTTTCCTTCAGATGCGCCAGTTCGTGAACCACGATCATTCGCAGAAAAGGTTCCGGCGCATCACGAAAGACGGTGGCGACGCGGATCTCGGCTTTGGCCTTCAGCTTGCCGCCCTGTACGCGCGAAATAGCGGTATGCAGCCCCAGTGCATTGTTCAGCACATGGATCTTGTTGTCATACATCACTTTGTTGATCGGCGGGGCGTTACGCAGAAACTGGTTTTTCAGATCCTGGGTATACTGCCAGAGCGCTTTATCGGTCGTGAAATCATGCGTTCCCGGATAGCGTTTTTCCAGCACTGCGCCCAGACGCTGTTCAGCAATAAGCGTGCGTACCTGAGACAGTAAATTCTCCGGGTAGCCGTGGAGATAAGTAAGTTGACCCATCAAAGCCCCAAATTAAATCTAAAAAAAGAGTATACTCACGCACCCTTTCAGGGATAACAGCGAAATTTTACCATTCAGGAGGGCCGATGAGCCACGTAGACAACGGTTTCCGTTCACTGACACTGAAACGTTTCCCGGAAACGGATGACGTTAACCCGCTTCAGGCGTGGGAAGCGGCGGATGAATATCTGCTGCAACAGTTAGACGACACGGAAATCAGCGGCCCGCTGCTGATCCTGAATGATGCCTTTGGCGCATTAGGCTGCGCGCTGGCTGAACATACACCATACAGCATCGGCGACTCGTATTTAAGCGAGCTGGCGACGCGCGAAAATTTACGCCACAACGATATCGCTGAATCCAGCGTCAAGTTTCTCGACAGTACCGCCGCGTACCCGCCGGCGCCGGGCGTTGTGTTGATTAAGGTGCCGAAAACGCTGGCGCTGCTGGAACAACAGTTGCGCGCGTTGCGCCAGGTTGTGACTCCACAAACCCGTATTATTGCGGGAGCAAAGGCGCGTGACATTCATACCTCCACGCTGGAACTGTTCGAAAAAGTGCTCGGCCCCACGACCACGACGCTGGCCTGGAAAAAGGCGCGCCTGATCAACTGTACCTTCAGTCAGCCTGAACTGGCGGATGCGCCGCAGACGCTGAGCTGGAAACTGGACGGCACCGACTGGACTATCCACAATCATGCGAACGTTTTCTCGCGTACCGGCCTGGATATCGGCGCGCGCTTCTTTATGCAGCATTTACCTGAAAACCTGGAAGGGGAGAGCGTCGATCTCGGCTGCGGCAATGGCGTGATTGGCCTGACGCTACTGGCGAAGAACCCTCAGGCGAGCGTCGTGTTTGTCGACGAATCGCCGATGGCGGTCGCGTCCAGCCGTTTGAATGTGGAAACCAATATGCCGGAAGCGTTGGATCGCTGCGAGTTTATGATTAACAACGCCTTGTCCGGCGTGGAGCCTTTCCGCTTTAACGCCGTGCTGTGCAACCCGCCGTTCCATCAGAAACATGCGCTGACGGATAACGTTGCCTGGGAGATGTTCCACCATGCGCGCCGTTGCCTGAAGATCAACGGCGAGCTGTACATTGTGGCGAACCGTCACCTGGATTATTTCCACAAGCTGAAGAAGATTTTCGGTAACTGCACCACCATCGCCACCAATAACAAATTCGTGGTGTTGAAAGCGGTGAAGCTGGGGCGTCGTCGGTAAGATCGCTTTGCCTGGCGGCGCTTCGCTTGCACAGGCCTACGGTTTTGTAGGCCCGGTAAGCGCAGCGCCACCGGGCAAGAAATCAAATCGCTAATGCCAATGTTGTTCCCTGCGCAATTGCCCGCCGCGCATCCAGCTCCGTCGCCACGTCGCAGCCGCCAATCAGGTGTACCGTTTTCCCTGACGCGCGCAGCGGATCGGCCAGTTCGCGTCGGGGTTCCTGCCCCGCGCAGATCACGACATGATCGACGTTCAGAAGCCGCGGTTCGCCGTTGATCAATATGTGTAACCCTTCATCGTCGATCCGTTGATAGCTGACGCCAGGGATCATGTTAACCCCGCGAGCCAGCAGAGTGGTGCGATGGATCCAGCCGGTGGTTTTCCCCAGCCTCTCACCGGGCTTGCTGCTCTTGCGCTGGAGCATCACGATCTGGCGCGGACTTTTCGCCAATTGCATACCTTCCGGGCGCAGCCCGCCAGCGTTCTGCAGGCTGGTATCAATCCCCCACTCAAGGCAAAATTCGCTGATATTCTGGCTGGTCGCGACGCCGGACTGGCTGAGGTACATGGCGGTATCAAAGCCGATCCCGCCGCAGCCGATAATCGCCACCTTCTCGCCGACCGGCGCTTTATCGCGCAGCACCTCAAGATAGGTCAGCACTTTCGGGTGATCGATACCCTCGATCGACGGTTTACGCGGCGCGATCCCGCAAGCAAGGATCGCTTCATCAAACGGTTGCAGATCGTCTGCGGTAACAAACTGATTAAGCTTCAGCGTCACGCCGGTCACGTCGATCATCCGGCGGTAATAGCGCAGCGTTTCATAAAATTCTTCTTTGCCGGGGATCTGTTTGGCGATATTAAACTGGCCGCCGATCTCGGCCAGGGCATCAAACAGCGTAACGTCGTGCCCGCGCACCGCCGCGTTAATGGCAAATGCGAGACCCGCCGGGCCTGCGCCGACAACTGCCAGGCTTTTCTTATGTTCAGCCGGAACTATCGGCATTTTGGTTTCGTGACAGGCGCGTGGATTCACCAGGCAGGAGGTGACGTTACCGGCAAAGATCTGATCCAGGCAGGCCTGATTGCAGCCGATGCAAGTGTTGATCTCATCCGCCCGCCCTGATTGCGCTTTCGACAGCAGTTCGGCATCCGCCAGGAACGGGCGCGCCATCGACACCATATCCGCATCGCCGCGCGCCAGAATATCGTCCGCCACTTGCGGATCGTTGATCCGGTTGGTCGTGACCAGCGGAACGGTGACGTGGCCTTTCAGTTTGCGCGTTACCCAGCTAAAGGCGCCGCGCGGAACCGGCGTGGCGATCGTCGGGATACGCGCTTCGTGCCAGCCAATACCGGTGTTGATGAGCGTCGCGCCAGCCGCTTCAATGGCCTGCGCCAGCTGTACGGTTTCGTCGAATGTCCCGCCGTTTTCCACCAGGTCGAGCATCGACAGACGGTAGATAATGATAAAATCGCTGCCCACGCGCTGGCGTACCGCCCGTACCACTTCCACCGCGAAACGTATACGCCTGGCGTAATCGCCGCCCCATTCATCGTCGCGCTGGTTGGTGCGCACGGTAAGAAATTCGTTGATCAGATAGCCTTCCGAACCCATCACCTCGACGCCGTCGTAACCCGCTTCCCGCGCCAGCTGGGCACAGTGGGCGAAATTTTTGATCAGCTGCAAGATCTCGTCATGGGTCAGCTCATGCGGCGTAAAGGGGTTGATCGGCGCCTGGCGTGCGGAAGGCGCGACCAGTTTTGGCTGGTAGCTGTAGCGACCGGTGTGCAGAATTTGCAGCGCGATTTTGCCGCCTTCCCGATGCACCGCGTCGGTAATGTGGCGGTGGTGAGCCAGTTGACTGGCGTCGTTAAGCAGCGCGCCGCCCGCCATGGTGACGCCGGAAGCCGCAGGCGCAATACCACCGGTGACGATCAGCGCCACCCCGTGGCGGGCGCGCTCGGCGTAAAAGGCCGCCAGTCTCTCCGCACCGTCCGGGCGCTCCTCCAGGCCCGTATGCATCGAGCCCATCAACACACGGTTTTTAAGCCGGGTAAAGCCCAGATCGAGCGGGGCGAAAAGCGACGGATAGCTCATAAGTGTGTCCAGTATGTAAAATTATTGTTATGTGGTCGGATGAGTTACTAATTTAGCCGTCACGGCGTAAAAGGGAAAAGGGGAATGCGATGATTGTGATGGGATTCAAAAAAGGAGCGGGGCCAGAGAACGAATTTGCCGGATGGCGACGCTGGCGCGTCTTATCCGGCCTACGGATCGGATTCCTGTAGGCCGGATAAGCGTAGCGCCATCCGGCAATGTGTTATATTTCTTCAACGCTCACCCGTAATGCTGCCAGCGCCAGGCGGGTTGCTTTTAACACCTGCTCACACTGTTCAAGAGTGAGCGTCAGCGGCGGCTCGATACGAATCGTCCTTGCATTGTTCAGCGTTCCGGCCACCAGCACCCTCTGGCGGAACATCTCGCTGGCGAAGTCATAGCCGATTTCGTTATCGACAAACTCTATCGCTATCAGCATGCCTTTGCCGCGGACTTCATTGACCAGATCCGGGTATTCGCGGGCCAGTTGACGGAAGCCGTCCAGCAGCATATCGCCTTTCTGCTCCGCCTGCGCGGGCAGGTTTTGCGTCAGCAGTACGTTGATGGTTGCCAGCGCCGCCGCGCAGGCCAGCGGATTACCGCCGAAAGTCGTGGTGTGCAGGAATGGGTTGTCGAACAGCACCGAAAATACCTCTTCGCTGGCGACCGTGGCGCCAATCGGCATGACGCCGCCGCCTAACGCTTTGGCAAGGCATAAAATATCCGGCTGCACGTTTTCGTGCTCGCAGGCAAACATCTTGCCGGTGCGCCCCATCCCGGTCTGCACTTCATCGAGGATCAGCAGCGCGCCAAACTCGTCGCACAGCTTCCGCACTGCTGGCAGGTAGCCCGGCGGCGGCAGAATAACGCCGCCTTCACCCTGAATCGGCTCAAGGATCACCGCTGCGACGTCATCACCGGTTTTTTGGCACTCGCTGAGCAGCGTGCGCATGGCGTTGATATTGCCAAACGGCACATGACGAAATCCCGGCAGAAGCGGCATAAAAGGCTTACGGAAGGTGGATTTAGCTGTGGCCGAGAGCGAGCCCAGCGATTTACCGTGAAATGCGCCGCTGGCGGCGACGAAGGTAAACTTGCCGCGCGGCGCCTGATAGGCTTTCGCCAGCTTCAGCGCCGCTTCGACCGATTCGGTGCCGCTATTGCTAAAGAAGCTGTATTTCAGTTTGCCGGGCGTTAAAGCCGCCAGCGTTTTGGCCAGCATGGCCCGCAGCGGGTCCAGAAGTTCCTGGCTATGAAGAGGTTGTTTAGCGAGCTGATTCTCGACGGCGGAAATAACAACTGGATTACGGTGCCCTACATTAAAAATCCCAAACCCACCCAGGCAGTCGATAAACTCCTGTCCCTGAGTGTCGACAAGCGTATTCAGACTTCCCGCTTGCCACTCTACGGCCCCGTAATCCCCGCCAGCAGTGACCGATTTTCGGTACGCTAAAAATCCTGGATTCACATGCTCTTTAAAGTATTCCCTGACCTCCTGGTTAAGTGATTTCATCTCCTCATGATCAAGCGTTCGCTTCTCAATGAGATTCAGTGCGTGCGCGCTACAGGCCAGAGCCGATGCGCTGGAAGGTAACCTGTTCAAAATGTGCTCCTTGACGGGACGTATCACACGATACTGAATTAAGTATTGCAGGGATTACGCCACTTCGGCACAGGCGAGGAAAATCGGGATAAACGCAACGTGAAATTGCGATTGAGCAAAATTTAATCTCATCGTGAATTTATTGGCATGCTTTACTCCTGCAGCCACGAATCGATATGACGGAGGGCGACCGCCGCGTGCTTCGCGGCGGTGCAGATTGCCCGGCGGCAGGGCAGAGGATTAGGCGGCGCCACGCACTGGTACGGGGCACCGCCTAATCGAGCTGGGAGATCTCCATTGCCGCGCGGTCTATCACGCCGACGATTTGCTTTAGCTGAGCTTCGGTCATTTCCTGCTGGTTAACCTTTAAATCCAGTACCGCCTTAAAATTCTCCAGCGCGCGCTTCATCTGTGGATTTTTACGTAGTTCACAACCCACCATCCGCGCCTGCAGCCTGGTGTGAATATGCTCCAGTTGCGCCTGGTTTTCCGCGTGCAGCTGGCTGCCTTCGGCGGTAATGGCGATTTTTTTGCGACCGTTCTCGTCGGCAACGCTGATGAGACCTTGATCCTGGAGTAAATCAAGCGTCGGATAGATAACGCCGGGACTGGGGCTGTAGTTGCCCTGGGTCAGGGTTTCAATCTCTTTAATCAATTCGTAACCATGGCTGGCGTTACGGGTAAGGATATCCAGAATAACCAGACGCAGCTCGCCGTGACCAAAGAAACGCTGCCGACGTCCGCCGCCTCTGCGGCCATGTTCGCCGTGTTCCCCGCGGTGCCCGCACGGTCCACGCCCTTCTTCGTGATGATGTCTCATATTCCATTCCTCTATATTAGATATATCTAATTTATATCTAAAAAATATCTTCTCGCAATATTAAAAAAGATTTATTTTTTATTTGTTTGATATATAAGAATTTAATTTTGATTATTAACTTTTTTTGCCTTTTGTTATTTTTATATCAAGAAAATTCTTGCATTCTTTTTTAACGGCAATCATTATCATTTGCAAGATTTTTAGATATATCTATTTTGTTCACGAAGGCGACTGAAGATGACCACGACCAATCAATCTAAATACCCACAACGCGTTCGCAACGAGCTGCGTTTTCGTGAGTTAACCGTGCTGCGCGTTGAGCGCATCGGTAGCGCTTTCCAGCGTATCATACTGGGTGGCGAGGCGCTGGACGGCTTTGTTTCCCGGGGGTTTGATGATCATACCAAGCTCTTTTTCCCCGCTGCCGGCACAGCGTTTACCCCGCCGGAAGTCACGGATGAAGGCATTAACTGGGGCGCGGGCGTGCGTCCGGCGTCACGAGACTATACGCCGCTGTATGATGCTGAACGTCACGAACTGGCCTATGACTTTTTTATCCACGATGGCGGGATCGCCAGCCGCTGGGCGCAGGCGGCAAAAGCGGGCGACAAGCTGGTGATCGGCGGTCCGCGGGGGTCATTAGTGGTGCCGGAAGATTACGCCTGGCAGTTGTACGTGGGTGATGAGTCTGGCATGCCCGCGTTACGCCGCCGTCTGCAGGGGTTGCTACAACTCCCGACGCGTCCGCTGGTGACGGCGATCGTCAGCATTGGCGATGAGTCTTATAAAGATTACTTTGCGGATCTTAGTGGCTTTAATATTGAGTGGATCGTCGGACATAACCTGTCCGCCGTGGCTGAACGCCTGGCGCAGGTGGTGGTTCCGGCTGAAGATTACTTTATCTGGGTGACCGGCGAAGGGGCGGTGGTGAAATCGCTGCTGGCGCGCTTTGAAGGTGAAGAGATCGACCCGCAGCTGGTGCGTTCTCAGGCCTACTGGCACAGCAAATAAGTCGCGAAACCGCCTGTTGTTCCCCTAAGCGCGAAGGCCAGCAGTGCAGATTTACGCGGCGCGCTTCCCCCGGAGATCCCGCCTCCGGGGGCAAAGTGAGGTAAAAGCTACCCGCGAATAATGCATTTGTCGGGGATATCAAGGGTGACGGTATCGCCGTTGTGTAGCGTTTTCAGGGCATCGCGTTGCTGGCAAAGCATGACGATGCCCGCCTGACGGGCGATGATCGCCCCGTGAGAGAGCTCGCTTCCTTCCTGCAGGCAGATGCCTTTAACCTGCTGCGGGTCGAGCTGCAGAACGGTGGAAGGGAAGATATCCTCGGCAACGAGGATGGTCGGCGCGTTAAAGCGCGGCAGCGATTCGCTGGCACCTTCAAGATGGCGCAGCGTGCGCTGTAAAATATCTTCAATATCAATATAGCGAGCCTGTAGATAAGCATCATCGAGATGGCGATATTGCTGGCTTAAATCGCTCAGTACCTGCTGCCACGCCCATTCCGCGCAGCACTGTTCGCTGCGCACGATATCACATGCCGCTTCATATAAATCGGGGTCGTCGAGCAGGGTATGATGCCCGGAGAAGATTTCCGCGATATCGGCAGAGTACTTCTCTTCTGCCTGGGTCGCCAGAGTGCTAAGGTCCTCCAGCGTCCGGTCGATAGCCCGTTTCAGGCGCAGTTGCTGCTGACCGATATCGGCGCATTTTTCTCGCGTGACGATAGCCTGCGGCTGCGGACAGCGCACGACTTCACCCTGAACGCGGGCGGCCGTGACGGGTTGAAGCGCAGGGGACGCGTCTACTGCTTCGCCGAAGTTCTCTGCCGCCAGCGCCTGGAATGCCGCCAGCGCGGCGTCGGCGTCAGGGCCGCGGGCCAGCAGCCTTAACGTGTCATTACAGCGCACCTGAAGCAGGGCGATTTGGTTGAGGCTGTCCGGCGTGACGCATTTTCCCCCTTTCTCCAGCACCAGGTCGGCATTGAACCCGGCCAGCGCGGCGACCAGCTTCGAAGCCGGACGAACGTGCAGGCCGTTGTGGTTTTTAATCACCACGGAAACAGAACGGGCATCACGATCGTCGGCCAGCACGGCGGCAACCGAGTCGTGTTGCGGTTGCGATGGTATTCCCAGCTGTACGCGCTTTGCTTCCAGCGCATTCATGGCGTCTTCGATCACCTTATCGACACCGGCTCCGGCGGCGGCGCTGACCGTGGCCGCCAGAGTGCCTTCGACTAATGGCGCGGCGCAAAGGCGAACCTTCGCGGCAATCGCTGGATCGAGCAGATCCAGCGCGGTCTCGGCGCTGAGCAGGGCGCTACCGATATCCATCATCACCAGTACATGATCGGTATCGGCCACTGATTCAATGGCTTCCATCACCTTAATCGGATCGGTGCCGATCGGGCTTGCGGGATCGTCAATCCCGGCGGCGATCGCCAGCTTGCAGCCATCATTCATTATCATCTGCCGGGCCAGTTCCCCGACACCCTCGCCCAGCCGGGCACTATGAGAAACAATAACCAGGTTTACCATCGCGTTTTCCTTACTTTTTGGCCGCCGCGGCCAGCATCTGAACCATAAACATCACCGAGGTTGCGCCCGGATCCTGATGCCCGACGCTGCGCTCGCCGAGGTAGCTGGCCCGGCCTTTGCGGGCCTGCATGGTGATAGTGGCGTGAACGGCGGCTTCCGCCCGTTCGCATGCGGCGTCAAGCGCGCTCTGTATTGACAGGTGCTGCTCGCTGGACTGACGCAGCGATTCCGCCACCGGCAGCCAGACATCGCACATGGTTTTATCGCCCGGCTCCGCTTTGCCGCGATTGACCACGCCGTCCGCGCCTTCGCGGATCATCTGATAAAGCTCTTCCAGGGTCAGGCTCTGATGGGCCTGGGTCACCTGGGCTGCGCGAATAAAGAAGGTGCCGAACAGCGGGCCGCTGGCGCCACCGACGTTGGAGAGCAGCGTCATACCGGTATTTTTAAGGATGAAACCGATGTCTTTATCGGCAATGGATGGCAGTTTTTCCACCACCTTGCTAAAGCCGCGATGCATATTCAGGCCGTGGTCGGCATCGCCAATTTCTCTGTCCAGTCCGGTCAAAAAATCGCTCTCTTTGGTGAAAATTTCGCCGCAGAGATAGAGCCAGTCGACGATTTGCGTTCTGCTTAATGACATGTCGTTCTCCTTATTTTCCCCAGTTCAGCGCCGGGGTGTGGACCGGGGCGTCCCATAATGCCAGCGTTTCGTCATCGGCCTTTAAAAGGGTGATGGAAAAGCCCACCATATCAAGGGAGGTACAGTAGCTACCGATAAGATTGCGTTCGATAACGATGCCGGTTTCCTCACAGCGCTGCGTCAGGTGGTTGTAGACACCATAAAGCTCCGACAGCGGCGTGGCGCCGAGATTGTTGACCAGGGCGATAACCCGGTCGCCTTTTTGCAGCGCCTGTTTCGTCTGCTGTACGTCCTGCCACGCCCCTTTTGTGCCATCCCAGTGGCGCAGCGTCCGGCTATAGGCGCCGTTTTCCAGCAGAGTATCGAACATCTCGTCAACGGTACGATCGAGTGAAGTGAAGCGGCGACGGTCGATACCCGGCTCGCCATGAATGCCGACACCGAACTCCATTTCGTCATCCTGCAGTTCAAATGAAGGTTGTCCGGCGGCCGGAACGGTACAGGCGGCGAGCGCAATGCCGATGGAGTGACCGAGATTGTTGAGCTTGCGTCCCAGTTCGGCGCAGGCCTCCAGCGAGTCGCCGCGTTCAGCGGCCGCGCCAACTAACTTCTCAATTAACACGGTATTGGCAACCCCGCGACGCCCGGCGGTGTAGAGGCTGTCTTTTACCGCTACGTCGTCATCGACCACTACGGTGGTGACCTTCACGCCGCTTTCATGCAGCAGTTCGGTGGCGGTTTCGAAATTAAGAATGTCGCCGGTGTAGTTTTTGATAATCAGCAGTACGCCTTCGCCGCCGTCAATTGTCATGGCGCATTCGAACATTTTATCCGGCGTCGGGGAGGTAAAAATCTCACCCGGACAGGCCCCGGAGAGCATGCCCTGGCCGATATAACCGCAGTGCATCGGCTCATGCCCGCTGCCGCCGCCGGAGAGCAGCGCCACTTTTCCGGCTACCGGCGCGTCGGCGCGGGTCATGTAGACCGGGTCCTGATGCAGCGTCAGTTCAGGGTGGGCTTTAGCCAGGCCCATTAATTGTTCACTCAGTACATCTTCGACACGGTTAATCAGTTTTTTCATTGTTTATTCTCCGTCGGAGGTTTCGATGCGGCCTCTCTGCTGACGGAGGCGGTCATCGGGTAGGGGTTACCGCCTGACGATATCCGGCGATGTAGTGATTCTGGCTGAGTTAGCGGAAAAAAAAATCGCCATCAAACGAGTTTCATTACGAAACCTAATTATTATTTTTTGTTCCGTAATGAAACGTTTTTGATGGGGAATGCGGGAAAATGCGACGCCAGGCGATTTTTTTTATCTCATCCTGACCGGGATTAGCGGCGTGCCGGAGCGTTAATTTTGCCGCTTTTTCCGGGCATGAAGCAGATAAACTATGATGTTTATCAGGTTATTGACTCTCTTCTGCCGAAAATGAGCGGATCGGGATCGCAATCCCGTCGTTTCCTGCAAATTAGTGTTCCAATATGAAACGATAAATTTTACGTTCCGTTTCATATCGGGACAAAATAGAGAGACGTTTTTTTACCCGCCGCTCGCCCTACAGTGATGGCATCGCTCAGGCAGCACGTCGGTTCCCGCACGTAATATGAGGCCGGACGGGGAAATGCCGGGGCGCATCATGTCACAACATGCACTTATTTGAGGGTGAACGAAATGCTAAAAGTTATTCAATCTCCAGCCAAATATCTCCAGGGTCCGGATGCATCTACGCTGTTTGGTCAGTACGCTAAAAACCTGGCGGACAGTTTTTTTGTGATCGCCGATGATTTCGTGATGAAGCTGGCGGGGGACAACGTGCTGAATGGCCTGAACAGCCACAACATCAGTTGCCATGCGGAGCGTTTTAATGGCGAGTGCAGCCATGTTGAAATCAATCGCCTGATCGCTATTCTGAAACAGCATGGTTGCCGCGGCGTGGTTGGCGTTGGCGGCGGCAAGACGCTTGATACGGCAAAAGCGATTGGCTATTACCAGAAGCTGCCGGTAGTGGTTATTCCGACCATTGCTTCCACCGACGCGCCGACCAGCGCGCTGTCGGTCATCTACAGCGAAGCCGGTGAGTTCGAAGAGTATCTTATCTACCCGAAAAACCCGGATATGGTGGTGATGGATACGGCGATTATCGCTAAAGCGCCGGTACGCCTGCTGGTGGCAGGAATGGGCGATGCGCTCTCGACCTGGTTTGAGGCGAAGGCCTGCTACGACGCCAGAGCCACCAGTATGGCGGGCGGACAGTCCACGGCGGCGGCTCTGAGCCTGGCGCGCCTGTGCTATGATACCTTGCTCGCGGAAGGCGAAAAAGCCCGTCTCGCCGCTCAGGCCGGCGTGGTGACCGATGCGCTGGAACGTATTATTGAAGCGAACACCTACCTCAGCGGCATTGGCTTTGAAAGTAGCGGTCTGGCCGCTGCGCACGCCATTCACAATGGTTTTACCATCCTCGAAGAGTGCCACCATTTGTATCACGGCGAAAAAGTGGCGTTTGGCACCCTGGCGCAGCTGGTGCTGCAAAATAGTCCGATGGAAGAGATTGAAACGGTGCTGAACTTCTGCCAGAAAGTCGGTCTGCCGGTCACGCTGGCGCAAATGGGTCTCAAAAAAGAGGGGATCGAAGGTAAAATCGAGGCGGTAGCAAAAGCGACCTGCGCCGAAGGCGAAACCATCCACAATATGCCGTTCCCGGTCAACGCACAGAGCGTCTATGCGGCGATTCTGACCGCCGATCTGCTGGGCCAGCAGTGGCTGGCGCGATAATTTATCGTCGGCCCCGGTGCGTTAAAGAGAAGGAGGGGGGCCTCCTTTTCTGGCTGCCGCCGCGGAAAGGGAGAGAGGGGATGCAACAGCGGAAATGGATATGATGGTGCAGACGCAGAGCTTGCCTTTGGTAATAACCCAGTCATGGCATCGCTGCAGCAAATTTATGCAGCGGGACACCTGGCGGGCGCAGCATCAGGCACAGGGACTGACTTTTGAATCAATTTGTCGGCGTAAGACAGCGCTGCTGACGATTGGCCAGGCGGCGCTGGAAGACGCCTGGGAGTTTATGGATAGTCGTCCCTGCGCGTTATTTATCCTCGATGAGTCTGCCTGTATTCTCAGCCGTTGCGGCGATCCGCAGACGCTCGCCCAACTGGCGGAACTGGGGTTTCGTGACGGCAGCTATTGCGCAGAAAGCATTATTGGTAGCTGTGCGCTTTCGCTGGCTTCTATGCTTGGGCAACCGGTTAAAACAACGGGCGCTCAGCACTTTAAACAGGCTTTACATGCCTGGTCATTTAGCTCCACGCCGGTGTTTGATAACCATGGCCGTCTGTTTGGCTCCATTTCGTTGTGCTGCCTGAGCGATGAGCAGGCGGTGGCTGACCTCTCTCTGACCCTGGCCATCGCGCGGGAAGTGGGCAACTCGCTGCTTACCGATAGCCTGTTGGCTGAGTCCAATCGTCATCTTAATCAGATGTACGGTCTGCTGGAGAGTATGGACGACGGGGTGATGGCGTGGAATGAACAGGGTATTTTGCAGTTTCTTAACGTGCAGGCCGCGACGCTGTTGCATCTTGATGCGCAGGCCAGCCAGGGGAAAAATATCAACGAACTGGTGACGCTCCCGGCCCTGCTGCGCCGGGCGATTAAGCGCGCACGCGGGCTGAATCATGTGGAAGTCACCTTCGAGAGTCAGCATCAGTTTGTTGATGCGGTCATTACCCTTAAACCGATTGTCGAAGAGCAGGGCAACAGTTTTATTCTGCTGTTGCATCCGGTCGAACAGATGCGCCAGTTGATGACCAGCCAGTTGGGAAAAGTGAGCCATACCTTTGAACAGATGTCGGATGACGACCCGGAAACCCGGCGGCTGATCCACTTTGGTCGTCAGGCGGCGCGCGGCGCTTTTCCGGTGCTGTTGTGCGGTGAAGAAGGCGTGGGCAAAGAGTTGCTCAGCCAGGCTATCCATAATGAGAGCGAGCGGGGCGGCGGGCCCTATATCGCGGTTAACTGCCAGCTGTATGCTGACAGTGTTCTGGGGCAGGATTTTATGGGCAGCGCGCCGACGGACGATGAAAATGGTCGTCTCAGCCGTCTTGAGCTGGCCAATGGCGGCACATTGTTTCTGGAAAAAATAGAGTATCTGGCGCCAGAGCTGCAATCCGCGCTGCTGCAGGTGATCAAGCAGGGGGTGTTAACGCGACTTGATGCGCGTCGACTGATTCCGGTTGATGTTAAGGTGATTGCCACTACCACCGTCGATCTCGCCAATCTGGTGGAGCAAAACCGTTTTAGCCGTCAGCTTTATTACGCATTGCACTCCTTTGAAATTATTATTCCCCCGCTACGAGCGCGGCGGAACAGTATACCGTCGCTGGTGCATAATCGCCTGAAGAGCCTGGAGAAGCGTTTTTCCTCACGGCTGAAGGTGGATGATGATGCGCTGGAGCAACTGGTGGCCTACTCCTGGCCGGGCAATGATTTTGAACTTAACAGCGTGATTGAGAATATCGCCATCAGCAGCGATAACGGCCATATTCGCCTGAGCAATCTGCCGGAGTATCTGTTTGCCGAACGGCCTGGCGCAGACGTGAGCTCGTCACTGTTGCCTGCCAGCCTGACCTTTAGCGCCATTGAGAAAGAGGCGATTATTCACGCCGCCCGCGTCACCAGCGGGCGGGTACAGGAGATGTCGCAACTGCTGAATATTGGTCGCACCACCCTGTGGCGCAAAATGAAGCAGTACGATATCGACGCCAGTCAGTTTAAGCGCAAGCGTGTTGAGTAGTCTTTTCCCTGCTTGTCCTGGCCGCAGTCATGGCCCCCGTTGTGCAGAAAATCGCCACGCAAGCGTTTGACTGCGGTCTGAATCAAATAAAGGCAACGATCTCTTTGATACCCCGACTGACCTGGGTCCATAGTATAAGCAGTTCACGACATGGTTAATTTTAAGGATAAGAGCATGCCAACAGCGATAGATAAAGCCCTGGATTTTATTGGCGGTATGAACACGTCGGCGTCAGTACCTCATACCATGGATGAAAGTACAGCTAAGGGAATTTTGAAATATTTGCACGAGTTAGGGGTGCCAGCCAGCGCTGCCGATGTGATGGCGCGAGGTGAAAAAGAGGGGTGGAATAGCGGGTTCACGAAAAAAGTCGCCGGATGGGCGGATAAAATCGCCTCTGGCGAGCGCATTATTATCAAAAACCCGGAGTTCTTCACTTCTTATATGCGGGAGCAGCTTCAGGCGCTGGTCTGAGCCGATTGTGTGAAAAAACGGCGATATCTTGTGGGTATCGTGTAAAACAGAAGGCGTTGCGATTTCCGGCAACGCCTTCTGTTGTATTGGCGGATCCAGCCAGGGTTGCACAAACGGTAGACTCCTCCTGAAAAGCGCGTTGCCAAACGTCAAGCGTAACGCGACTCCGCCTGATGCTGGCAGTCTGATGTTAAATTCAGCCTCAGAGAGGCAGATTTTTATTGCCATACCGATGTTGGGAGAGGCCAAAAGGGCCGCACAGGAAACAGGGCGGAACGTGCCTAACGGGACAGAACCGAACAACGATAGCTCGTCGGCGGAGGAGCCTCTTTACCCGTTCCGTCTGGGATTATCTTCCTGCAGGATGTGCTGCCGTAAAAGTTGTGCCAGCGCAGCCGCATCTTTCCGTTCAATGGCGGCCACCATTGCAAAATGCTCTTCTGATGACTGAACGATTCTGGCGTGAGAGTTCCATTGCCCCAGGGCTGCGGAAGGTACCCGGCTGCGTAATTCAAAAATAAGTTCAATCATGTCCTGATTAGAGCAAGGGGCGAGAAGCGCGCGGTGGAAACTGAGATTAGATTCATACTGCTGCAGTAGCGTGCCGTACTGGGTGTAGTGCTCGAACAGCTCCGCACACTGGCGCAGGGTATCCAACTGCTGTGGTTGAATATGCTCCACGATATCGGCTGCCGAGGCGCTTTCGAGGATTGCCCGGATGGAAGAAATGTTACGGCGTTGCTGCTCATTAGGCGTATAAACATGGTAGCCCCGGTTTGGGACATGTTGCACCAGACGTTCAATAACCAATTGATCCAACGCCCGGCGTACTTCGCTGCGCGTGCATTGATACCGTTCAGCCAGCTCAACCTGCTTCAGCCATGAACCTGGCTGAAATTCCCCGGTATTGATGTCCATCGCGAGGCGATTGGCGACATGCACCAGTGCGCTTTTGCGGTGCGTCATATCTTCTGTTCCTTCTGCTGTTTCCTGTGATTTTATGCTGCTGTCCCCGCTTCTGATAATGGCGGGTTCACTGTTTTTTCGCCAGCGTAAACAATGTCGTTATCGTTTTTTTATCTGCCAGGAGGGGAATTGTGGCATGAGTCATATCTTTTGTTAATAAATTGTTTTTTAAATTGGCGCCAATTTTGGTTTTATGTTTGAATCGAATTTAAACAGCGACAAAATAGGCAAGAGATTTATGCAACAAAATGATATTAAAGAGAATTCAGAAGATGCTGCCGTGCGTAGTATGGCGCTTTACTATCGTGGCAGTACTACCATCTTTTCCAGTCAACGCGATCCGCGCTTTCAGTACTGCCTGTATGTCCCGCCGGGCTTTGATGGTGACAAGAACGGGTACCGTTTGATTGTTGCGATGCACGGTACCGGGCGTTCGATGGTCCAGTATCGCGATGCTTTTGCCGAATTCGCCCGCTATAACCGTTGTGTCGTTCTGGCGCCTCTGTTCCCGGTAGGGCCGCTGGGCGACGGCAATTCTCACGGTTTTAAGTACATTATCGAACAGGATATCCGCTACGACCTGGTGCTGCTGGCGATGATTGACGAAGTCAGTGCCTTACTGGGGTATGACTTTGGCCAGTTTCTGTTGTTTGGGTACTCAGGGGGGGGACATTTTGCTCATCGTTTTCTCTATATCCATCCTGAAAAATTGCTCGGCGTCTCTATCGGTGCGCCGGGGTCCGTTACGTTACTTGATAACAATAAGGCCTGGTGGCCAGGCGTGCAGAACTTTGAGCAACTGTTCGGTAAGCCACTGAATTACCGTGCGCTACGCGAAGTGGCGGTACAGCTTGTGGTGGGGAAAGTGGATCTCGAAACCTGGGAAATTACGCATAAACCCGGTGGTCGCTACTACATGCCTGGCTGTAATGATGCCGGAACCACCCGTATCGAACGCAACACGGCTTTGTTGAACAGCCTGCGCGAACAGGGGGTCGACGCCGTTCAGGATATTGTGCCGAACGTCGGTCATGACGGGATGAAAGTTCTGGAGCAGGTAAAAGATTTCTTCCTGCGCGTTTTGCAGACACATCGCTGAGGAGCAAACAACGTGACGCAACCTTTTCCGTTAATTGAAATTTCCGGTACACCGTATGAGCGCGGTTGCCAGTATGGCGAACAGGCAAAAGCGCGAATTCACGCCAGCGTCGCCATCTATGGTGACCAGCTTGATGCTTTGCATATTCGCCGCGAGCAGCGCGACGATCTTATCAACAGTTTCAGCGCCATCATCCACAATTTCGACGCCGATTATCTCGATGAGATGCGGGGAATTTCTGCCGCGTCCGGCGTGCCGCTGGACGCCATTATTATGATTAATGCCCGCACCGAGGTGATCGCCCAGGCGCGCAACCTGCAATGCTGTACCACGCCGCATGACGACACGATAAAAGACGGCTGTACCGGCGCGGTGATCCTGCCAGAGCGCAGCCGCCACGGCAAACTTATCCACGGGCAGAACTGGGACTGGCGCGCCGAATGCGCAGAGAGTTCCGTGGTGGTGAAGATCAAACGCGAGCAGGGACCGGATGTGCTGACTTTCGTTGAGGCCGGAGGGCTTGGCCGCAGCGGTATGAACAGCGCGGGCATCGCCATTACCGCCAACTATCTACGCTGTGAGCGCGACTATCGGCAGCAGGGTGTCCCGCTGTCGCTGATTCGACGTAAAGCGCTGGAACAGCAACATATGGCGTTAGCGATGAGAGTGGTTGCCACCACGCCGAAGTCCTGCTCCAACAATATGATCCTCAGTACCAAAGAAGGTTTCGCCATCGACTTTGAATGCGCGCCGGACGAGAGCTTCACCCTGTATCCGCAAAACGGTCTGTTAGTGCATGCCAACCACTGGGACAGCTTAGCTGCGCGTGGAAAAGTTCGTGAAGAGGGAATTGAAGCGTCCCCCGATTCGCTTTACCGAGGATGGCGCGTTAGCGAACTGCTGAACGGTATAGAAAAACCCGGAGAAGAGGCGATGAAAAATGCCTTTTTTGATGATTTCGGTTCCCCCTATTCGGTGTGCCGCCCGCCACGTCCTGGTTTTAGCAGCGATTTGTCCGCCACGGTGGCGATGATTGTGATGACTCCTGCCGATGGCGTGATGGATGTCGCGCCGCTTCCGGCGCTGAATCGTAACTTTACGCGTTACACGCTCAACTAATAGAGAGGCTGGTATGAAAAAGTTTTTATTTGCGGTGGCTCTGCTCATGCCGGGAGTGATGGCGCAGGCGGCTGACACCCAAGTTATTCGTTTCGCTCTCAATCAGGATATCCGCAGCAGTCAGCCCGGCGTCAACCGCGACGGCAATACCGACGATGTGCTGATGCACGTGGTGGAAGGGCTGGTCGGGTATCGTGAGAATGGTACGGTCGGACCGATGCTGTCCTCATCATGGGATGTTAGTGATGGGGGGAAAACCTACACTTTTCATCTGCGCGAGGGGGTGAAATTTCACAATGGTGACACCATGACGGCGCAGGATGTGGTGTGGAGCTGGAAGCACTGGAACGATCCGAAAACTCAGTGGCGATGTTTGCGTGAATTTGACGGCAGTGGCCTGATTCACGTGACTGACGTCAGCGCGCCGAATAAGAACACGGTGGTTATGACGCTGGAAAAACCGGTGGTGCTGTTCCTTGATACGCTGGCCCGTACTGATTGCGGCGCGGCAGCCGTGATCAGTCCGAAATCGGTGGCGTCAGATGGTTCCTGGATTGCGCCGATAGGTACCGGCCCCTTTATGTTTGGTGACTGGAAGCATGGCGAATATGTTTCTCTGAAACGATTTGCCGGTTACAGCGCTTTGCCGGGAAAACCGGATGGCTTTGTCGGCGGTAAAAAAGCGCTGGTGGATGAGGTGCGCTTTATGACCGTCCCGGATGCGGCGACGGTGAAAGCCGGTCTGCAATCCGGAGCCGTGGATCTGGCCCAGGTCAGCCCGATTGACGGCAGTGACCTGAAAAAAGATCCCAATATCGTCCTCGAAGTGGCGCCGAACGCCCAGCGTCACGTCATGCTGATTCAGACTAACGATCCGCTGCTGAAAAACGTCAAGCTGCGCCAGGCGATAGCCTCTGCGCTTGACAGCGAACAGATCGCGCTTGGTACCAGTCAGAATATGGCACATGCGTCCAACTCCAATATTTCCGTGTCCTCGGCGTTTTACAGCAATGTTCAGAAGCAAGGGTACAAATACGATCCGGCACGTACCGCGCAACTGCTGAAAGAGGCTGGCTATAAGGGGCAACCGCTGGAGATTATCGCCAATAAACGCGCCACCGTGCCGAGTTTTGATATGGCGATAATCATCCAGGCGATGCTGCAAGGCGCGGGGATCAATGCTCATGTGACCACGATGGAGTGGGCGACGCAACTGGAGCGTTATCAGTCCGGACGTTATCAGATGATGACTTTCACCTACTCTGCGCGCTTCAATCCTGCGCTGGCTTTTGAGCAGATTACTGGCGACAAAGCCAAACAGAAACGCAAAGTGTGGGGGAACCCCGAGGCTATTGCGATGACCGACAAACTGGCTACCCTCGACGATCCGGCGCAAATCCAGGCCGTGACGGATAAACTCCATCAACTGATGATTGCGGATGTCCCGCTGATTATCTTCTATCCGGGGCTGGATATTGTCGCTCACCGTAAGGCGATCAGCGGTTATAAATCCTGGCTGGCGGCAGCCGCGAGGTTGTGGAATGTCAGCAAGGCCTGATGAGATAAGGAGACGCACATGTTGCAGTTCCTGCTTACCCGTATTATGACCGCCATTCCCACGTTGCTGCTGGTAACGGTGATGGTCTTTTTGCTCACGCGCATGGTGCCGGGAGATCCGGCGCTGCTGATGCTGGGCGATATGGCGACGGAAGCGAGCCTTGCCGATCTGCGTCACAGCATGGGCCTGGATCAGGGAATGGTGCAGCAGTTCATTATCTGGTTTGGCAACGTGTTGCAGGGTAATTTCGGCCATTCGATTCAAAGTGGACAGGACGTATTGCCGCTAATTTTGCAACGCTTCGGCGTGACGCTCAGCGTGGTGCTGGCGGCGATCGCGATAGCTTCGCTGCTGGCTGTACCCGCCGGAATGTTGGCGGCGTGGAAACAAAACTCATCGCTTGATACCGGCCTGGTTATGTTTTCCACTTTTTTGCTGTCGATTCCGAGCTTCTGGATGGGGCTGCTTATCCTGTTGTTGTTTGGCCTGCATCTGGGCTGGCTGCCGGTGGTTGGTTACGTCGCGTTAAGCGACAACCTGAAAGCTGGGGTTCTGTATCTGCTGATGCCGGTAATGACGCTGGTGCTGGTTGAGATAGGGGCGCTGGTGCGCATGATGCGCGCCAGTACGCTGGAAGTGCTGCGGCTGGATTACGTTTCCCACGCGCGTGCCAAAGGGCTGCGCGAGCGCACCGTACTGGCGCGTCATGTGTTCCCTAACGCTTTTGGTCCAACATGGACGCTGATTGGCTTAACGCTCGGCAATCTGCTGAGCGGCGTAGCGGTGACAGAGACGGTGTTCAGTCTTCCCGGCCTGGGACGCCTGCTGGTTGATGCTATTTACGCACGTGATTATCCAGTGATCCAGGGCTGTATGCTGTTTATCGCCACGCTCTACGTTCTGACCAATCTGCTGATTGATGCTCTTTATCCATTATTTAATCCGAGGGTTTCCGCCTGATGAAAAGACGAATGTCTCTCGCGCCCAATGCCCTGCTGGGGATGACATTGATTGGCATCATCGTGCTGGCTGGCGTGTTGGGCTTTTTCTGGACGCCGTTTGATCCTGGTCGGATAAATATTCTGGCGCGTCTGCAGGCGCCTGGCGCGCAATACCTGCTCGGCACCGATGAATATGGCCGTGATGTGCTCAGTCGCTTACTGGCCGGGGCCAGCGCCAGCATGACCATTTCGCTGGTGACGGTGGGCTTCGCCCTGCTGGTCGGTATTGTTCTGGGGCTGATTAGCGGCTATCTGCGGGGTGTGGTGGACCGGCTCATTATGATGATAACCGATACATTGCTGGCGTTCCCCGGCATCCTTCTGGCGCTGGGGTTGCTAAGCATCCTCGGTAATAACCGCTACGGTATTATTCTCGCGCTGGGACTGGCGTATACGCCGTCGGTGGTACGTATTGTGCGTGGAACGGTCATGGGGCTACGGGAAGCGGATTTTGTCGCAGCCGCCCGGATAATGGGGCATAACGAACTGACCATTTTGCGCAGACATGTTCTGCCGAACTGTCTTGCGCCGCTTACCGTACTCGGGACGTCGATGCTTGGCTGGGTGTTAATTTCGGAAAGCGCACTCTCTTTCTTAGGGCTGGGCGTGCCGCCGCCGGAGCCGACATGGGGAAATATGCTGGCGGCAAGTCGTAGTTATCTGGCACAAGCGCCCTGGCTGGCTCTGCTCCCGGGGGGCTGTATCTCTCTGGCGCTGCTGGGCGTCAATATGCTGGGTGATGCGCTCCGTGATTATCTTGATCCGAGGATGCAATGATGAACAATCAGACGCCATTATTGCAGGTGACCAACCTGCGGGTGAATGCGGCGGAGCGTGAAGTGGTGAAAGGCCTCTCTTTTTCTCTGGAGCCGCGAGAAGTGCTGGCTGTGGTAGGTGAGTCAGGTAGTGGTAAAACGTTGGCGATGCGCTCCCTCATCAAACTATTGCCTGCCGGTATCGTCAGCCAGGCAGACGCCATGATGTTCGATGGTCAGGATTTACAGCAGCTTAATCAGGAACAACTGCGGCGCCTGCGTGGTGCGGGAATCGGCATGGTTTTCCAGGAACCGATGACGTCTCTGAATCCGGCGATGACCATTGGCCGCCAGCTTGATGAAGGGTTGGTTTTGCATACCTCACTGACGGAACGTGAGCGGCGAGAAAAAATCATTGCCATGCTGGAGCGAGTTGGTTTAACGGAGGCAGAAAGTCTGCTTGGGCGTTATCCCCATGAGTTTTCCGGAGGCATGCGTCAACGGGTTATGATTGCCGCGGTGATGCTGCTGGAGCCGAAACTGATTATTGCCGATGAACCGACTACGGCGCTTGATGTGCTGGTACAGCATGAAGTGATGGAATTGATGCTGACGCTGACGGCGGAAAAGGGCAGCGCGGTGATCCTTATCAGCCATGATTTATCGATGGTGGCACGCTATGCCTCGCGCATTATGGTGATGGAACAGGGTGAGCTGGTGGAGCAGAACAGTAGCCAACGTCTGTTAGCGGATCCGCAGCATCCTTATACCCGCCGTCTGTTGGAAGCGTTGCCGGTACGCCAGCCCCCTCCGGATCGGCAGCGCTTATTAGCGGCGGAAAGCGTGATCGCGCTGACTGATGTCGAGATTACCTATACCGGCCGTAAAGCGTGGTTTCGTTCGGCTTCCGTGACGAAAGCGGTAAACGGCGTCAGTTTTAACGTGCGTGCGGGGGAGACTGTCGCGCTGGTCGGGGCCAGCGGATCAGGTAAAACGACTATCGGCAAACTGATTGCCGGCATGTTAAAGGCCAGTCGTGGGACCCTGGCATTCCGCGGGCATTTGATTAGCAATGCGGATAAGAAACTGCTTTCCAGCTGGCGTCGCGAATGTCAGATGATTCAGCAGGACCCATTTTCTTCACTGGATCCGCGAATGTACATCGCGCAGATCCTTGAAGAGCCGCTCCTGCTGGTGGCAACGATGAATCGCCGCGCTCGCGAGCAACGTGTACGTGAGGTTCTTGATGAGGTGGGACTGGGCGAGATGTTTTTGACCCGTTATCCGCATCAGTTGTCGGGAGGACAGCGTCAGCGGGTCGCGATCGCCAGGGCGATTATCCGCCGTCCTGCGTTTATCATCGCAGATGAACCGACATCAGCTCTCGATATGACTGTACAAAAACAGATTCTGCAGTTGTTAAAACGGTTACAGAACCACTATGGTTTCGCCTGCCTTTTTATCACCCACGATCTTGGGGCGGTTGAGCAGGTTGCAGACCGTATTTTGGTCATGGAGAAAGGCGAGCTGGTGGAGAGCGGCTGGAGTGACGATGTGTTGGATAATCCGCGCCATCCCTATACCCGGCGGTTGTTGGGCTGTCTGCCGATGTTAAAACCGCTGGAGCAAGGCGGGTATCAGTTACAACAACAGCCAGCATAGTTTCAGGATGGCTGACGCGAGAATGTTTTGAACTGCCGAAGACAGGCTATTGATGGGATGAAGTGATGTAAATAATGGGGATTACCGGGGTAGGGGATATATTCAGCGTAGCGAAAGATCATTAACGGCGAATGGTGCGGTTTGCCGGGATATTTACACCTCGCGTGGGTATCCTGGAAAAGACTAAGGGCCTACGTTTTCACGTAAGCCCTTGATATTTGGTGGCCCCTGCTGGACTTGAACCAGCGACCAAGCGATTATGAGTCGCCTGCTCTAACCACTGAGCTAAGGGGCCGTGGCGAGGGATTATAAAGTAACTGATGCCCGCAATCCAGCCTAAAACGCGCGGCTGCTGTTTTTATAAACAACGCATTTTCAATCCGTTATAATTATCTTTTGGGTATTGAGATGGGAAAATATGATTAACGATATTCTGGCACCGGACCTGCGGGTGGTTTTTTGCGGTATTAACCCAGGGAAGTCTTCTGCCCATACCGGTTTTCATTTCGCCCATCCGGGTAATCGATTCTGGAAGGTGATTCACCAGGCCGGATTTACTGACCGTCTTCTCAGGCCTGAAGAGGAGCTGCACCTGCTGGACACGCGCTGCGGGATTACCATGTTAGTCGAACGGCCGACGGTGCAGGCCAGCGAGGTCGACTTGCTGGAGCTACGGGATGGTGGCCGGGAACTGGTCAGGAAAATGGAAGAATATCAGCCGCGAGCACTGGCGATCCTCGGTAAACAGGCGTTTGAAAAAGCGTTTCAGGTGCGTGGCGTACGATGGGGAAAGCAGCAGGTGACCATCGGCACAACGGAGGTATGGGTGTTGCCGAATCCCAGCGGCCTGAACAGGGCGACGTTGGATAAACTGGTGGATGCCTATCGGGAACTGGATGATGCGCTGGCGACGCGAGGGCTTTAATCGGGAAAATCATCTTTATTTAACCGTGAATATCCCCTCCAGTGCCGGTCATACCGAACGTTCAGATTCTCTTAAACAATCAGCGTTATGTTCTCCGGTCGTGGTTTACAACTGGCGTAAAAAAGCCAGTCATTCGACTGGCTTCAGACAGGCTTTTTGTAATAACCGGCGATAATTAATCGTCGAGGAAGCTGCGCAGTACTTCAGAGCGGCTCGGGTGGCGCAGTTTACGCAACGCTTTCGCTTCGATCTGACGAATACGTTCGCGGGTAACGTCAAACTGTTTACCCACTTCTTCCAGCGTGTGATCGGTATTCATATCAATACCGAAACGCATACGCAGGACTTTCGCTTCACGGGCGGTCAGGCCTGCCAGAACATCGTGAGTGGCGGCGCGCAGGCTTTCCGTAGTGGCGGAGTCCAGCGGCAGCTCAAGGGTGTTATCCTCGATAAAATCGCCCAGATGCGAATCTTCATCGTCGCCAATCGGCGTTTCCATGGAGATAGGTTCTTTGGCGATTTTCAGCACCTTACGAATTTTATCTTCCGGCATCAGCATGCGCTCGGCCAACTCTTCCGGTGTTGGCTCGCGGCCCATTTCCTGCAACATCTGGCGAGAAATACGGTTGAGCTTGTTGATCGTCTCAATCATATGCACCGGAATACGGATGGTGCGCGCCTGATCGGCGATAGAGCGGGTGATCGCCTGACGGATCCACCAGGTTGCGTAAGTGGAAAACTTGTAGCCACGACGGTATTCAAATTTATCAACCGCTTTCATCAGGCCAATGTTGCCTTCCTGAATCAGGTCGAGGAACTGCAGACCGCGGTTGGTATATTTCTTGGCGATGGAGATAACCAGACGCAGGTTCGCTTCAACCATCTCTTTTTTCGCACGGCGGGCTTTTGCTTCACCGATGGACATACGACGGTTGATATCTTTTACCTGCTCAATGGTCAGGCCGGTCTCTTGCTCAATCTGCTGCAGTTTCATCAGGCCGCGCTGAACGTCTTCTTTCACGTCAAGCAGCTTCTCGGACCAGGGCTTGTTCATCGCCACGGCGGCATTGAACCAGGTTTCGCTGGTTTCGTTGCCGGTGAACAGCGTGATGAAGTTTTTCTTCGGCATTTTGCACTGCTCAACGCACAGCTTCATGATGATACGCTCTTGAGTACGAACGCGATCCATCATGGTACGCATGCTGTTAACCAGGTAGTCGAACTGCTTCGGCACCAGACGGAACTGTTTGAACACTTCAGACAGTTTGAGGATCTCTTCCTGCGCTGCGGCGTGGCTGCGGCCTTTCGCTTTGATGGTGTCGCGGGTCAGTTCGTACTGTGTACGCAGCTCGGCAAATTTCTCGCGCGCCAGCTCCGGGTCGATGCTGTTGTCGTCATCGCCGCTGTCGTCGTCTTCTTCTTCATCCTCATCTTCGTCGTCATCCATCTCTTCCTGAGAGAGTTCAGAACCGACGTGCGTCGCCGTTGGCGCCATATCTTCTTCGGCGTTTGGATCGACGAAACCGGTGATCAGATCGGACAGACGCGCTTCTTCCGCTTCAACGCGATCGTACTGTTCGAGCAGATAGGTGATTGCTTCCGGATATTCGGCAACCGAGCACTGAACCTGATTAATCCCGTCTTCAATGCGTTTGGCGATGTCGATTTCACCTTCACGCGTCAGCAGCTCGACGGTACCCATTTCACGCATATACATGCGCACCGGGTCGGTTGTCCGTCCGATTTCAGACTCAACGCTGGAGAGTACCTGAGCAGCAGCTTCTTCCGCATCTTCGTCAGTGTTGTTGCTATTTTCAGCAAGCAGGAGATCATCGGCATCCGGCGCTTCTTCCATCACCTGAATGCCCATGTCGTTGATCATTTGGATGATGTCTTCGATCTGGTCGGAGTCGACGATATCTTCCGGCAGATGGTCATTGACCTCGGCATAGGTCAGATAGCCTTGCTCCTTACCACGTTGGACAAGAAGCTTCAGCTGTGACTGCGGGTTTTGCTCCATAAGACGGTATCCACACTTAATTCGTTTGATTGGTGTCAGCAGACGAGCCGCCGACATTTAAAGCGAGGGCCTACTTATATAATTGCCGCTGCGCCTCTGCGCGGCTGTCGGGGGCTTCCCGAACGATATTCGGCACTTAAGCCGTTAAATTCATTTTTTTTCCAGAGCCTGTCGGATTTCCCAGAACTCCCGGCGTTCCTCACTGCTCAAACCGTGTGTGCGATCGCGAGCGATCAACTCTTCTTGTCGCAGTTCCAGCAGTGAATCAAACATATGATTGAGCGAGTCGGTGAAGGTTTTTTCAGCAATATCTTTATCTGCTATATCGTCCCACATCGACAGTTTTTCAAGGGTTGCGGCTTCATTTGTACCGCGGTACTGCTCTAAAAGTTGCCCGGTAGTCAGACCAGGCTGAGACAAACAGGTTTTAACCAGTTCGTTGAATAAACCCAGCCCCGGCATCTTACGCGAATCCAGACCTTCTAATGGCGGTACCTGCGGCGCCAGCGCCGGGTTTTGCACCAGCAGCCCTATAAGTATACGCATGGTCGTCCGTTTTAGCTGTAGAGCCGGGCGCTGGATGCTATTTTCAGACAGTTTAGGCATTAAACGTTCAAGCTGGGCGTCATCTAAAATGCCTAACTTGTTACCCAACTCCTGACGCAGATAAATGCGCAACGTTTCGCCCGGAACCTGGCTTATCAGCGGCAGCGCTAAAGTACTGAGCTGTGCACGCCCGTCCGGCGTACTCAAATCCACCTGCGGCAACAGACTGTTGAACAAAAACGTGGAGAGCGGCTGAGCCTGCTCCATCCGCGCTTCAAATGCCTCTTTCCCTTCTTTACGCACCAGCGTATCCGGGTCTTCGCCATCGGGCAGAAACATAAAGCGCAGCTGGCGTCCATCGGTCATATACGGCAGCGCCGTTTCCAGTGCGCGCCAGGCGGCATCACGGCCAGCCCGGTCGCCGTCATAGCAGCAAACGACCTGATTAGTCACCCGGAACAACAGCTGAATATGGTCAGCGGTCGTCGACGTACCTAACGACGCAACCGCATAGTTTATGCCGAATTGCGCCAGCGCCACCACATCCATATAACCTTCGACCACCAATAGACGGGGCGGTTCGGCGTTGTCCTGCTGTGCTTCATAAAGGCCGTACAACTGGCGGCCTTTATGGAAAATATCGGTTTCCGGAGAGTTAAGGTATTTCGGCAGGGCATCACCCAGCACGCGACCACCAAAACCAATCACCCGGCCCCGCTTATCGCGGATGGGAAACATCACCCGTTCGCGGAAACGGTCATAACTGCGCCCCTGATCGTTAGTGACCAGCATGCCTGCATCAATGAGCGATTGCCGATTCTCCTGATTGCCACCAAAACGTTTTAACACGTTGTCCCAACCGGGAGGGGCATAGCCAATCGCAAAGCGCGTAATCACCTCGCTGCTTAAGCCGCGTTTTGCCAGATACTGGCGCGCGGGGTCGGCGGCAGGTTGCATCAGAGACTGTTGATAAAACGTGTTCAGACCCTCCATCAACTGATAAAGATTCTGCCGCTGATGGCGCTCAATCTGACTGGGTCCGTTGCCTGCTTCATAGGGCACTTCAAGGTTGTGCATCGCAGCCAGCTCTTCGACGGTTTCCACGAACTCGAGCTTGTCGTAGTTCATCAGAAAGTCGATAGCGTTGCCGTGCGCGCCGCAGCCAAAGCAGTGGTAAAACTGTTTTTCACCGTTGACGGTGAAAGAGGGGGTTTTTTCGTTATGGAACGGACAGCACGCGTGAAAATTTTTGCCCTGCTTTTTCAGCTTTACCCGCGCGTCGATCAGATCGACGATGTCGGTGCGCGCCAGCAGGTCATTAATAAATACGCGTGGGATTCGTCCAGCCATATGCCCCGTTTTATACGCCTCACCTTTCAGGATGTCTCTGCCCCGGCAGCGCTCGTTACTTACCCTGGTAAGCTCCGGGACTCACGCCCTTGCCGTCTTAAATCGATCCTGAATGATTGAGTGTATATGCTAATGCATAAACGAAAATAAGCCGCGCATTCCTTCCGGAAGCACGGCCTTACAACTACAACTCGCTCTGAATTGAGAGCCGGGCTCTCAATAGATTAGTACAGACGAGTGCGGCGTGCGTTTTCGCGAGCCAGTTTCTTCGCGTGACGTTTCACTGCGGAAGCTTTAGCGCGTTTGCGTTCGGTAGTCGGTTTTTCATAGAACTCACGACGACGAACTTCCGCCAGAACACCTGCTTTTTCGCATGAACGTTTGAAGCGACGCAGTGCTACGTCGAACGGCTCGTTTTCACGTACTTTAATTACCGGCATGTAACTCTCACCTTTGATAAATTCGGTTTGCCGCTGGCATCGGCGCCAGCTTATTTCAAAATGGTGCGGAATTTTACTGCAATTGCTGCTGCTTTGTAAAGCACCGACGCGACTTTTGAAAGGGACTTTTATAAGGACAGGGAGTATACACGAACTGAACACCAGGGGTGAGGAAAGTTTTATCCCCGTCGTCTTTCAGGCTGCGGATGCGTTGGCTTTGTTACCCGGCCCATCCATGAGACTCGCCCTTACGGGCCGCCACGACACGGCGTTCAAATCTGTACCGGACGGATTTGTCGCTTACCACGACCACGTACTGTCCGTACGCGCCGGGGATGCGCAGCGTCGTCGGCATGCTGCGGCCTGACATTCTTAGTCTATACATCAACCGGTATTGGCCCTACACTGCGCGGTAGTGAAATGAGGTAAAACTAGCCATGCGTGTATTGGGAATTGAAACATCCTGCGATGAAACCGGCATCGCTATTTATGACGACGAAAAAGGTCTGCTAGCCAACCAGCTGTACAGTCAGGTGAAATTACACGCCGACTATGGCGGCGTCGTGCCCGAGCTGGCCTCGCGCGACCATGTGCGTAAAACGGTACCGCTGATTCAGGCGGCGCTAAAAGAAGCGGGGATGACGGCGAAAGAGATTGATGCCGTCGCCTACACGGCGGGGCCGGGGCTGGTCGGCGCGCTGCTGGTTGGCGCGACGGTAGGCCGCGCGCTGGCGTTTGCCTGGAACGTTCCGGCGATCCCGGTACACCATATGGAAGGGCACCTGTTGGCGCCGATGCTGGAAGATAACCCGCCAGCATATCCTTTTGTCGCGCTGCTGGTTTCCGGCGGCCATACGCAGCTCATCAGCGTGACCGGCATTGGTCAGTATGAGCTGCTGGGCGAATCCATTGATGATGCGGCGGGCGAAGCCTTCGATAAGACCGCGAAACTGCTGGGGCTGGATTATCCCGGCGGCCCGATGTTGTCGAAAATGGCTTCGCAGGGCACTGAAGGGCGTTTTGTCTTTCCCCGCCCGATGACCGACCGTCCCGGACTGGACTTCAGCTTCTCTGGCCTGAAAACCTTTGCCGCGAATACCATCCGCAGCAACGGCGATGACGAGCAGACGCGCGCCGATATTGCCCGCGCTTTCGAAGATGCGGTGGTAGATACGCTGATGATTAAGTGTCGTCGCGCGCTGGAACAAACCGGTTTTAAACGTCTGGTGATGGCGGGGGGCGTCAGCGCTAACCGCACGCTGCGCGCGAAGCTGGCGGAAATGATGAAAAAACGCGGCGGAGAAGTCTTTTATGCTCGCCCTGAATTCTGTACCGATAACGGCGCGATGATTGCCTATGCGGGTATGGTTCGTCTGCACTCTGGCGCAAAAGCGGATCTCGGCGTGACCGTCCGTCCCCGCTGGCCGCTGGCGGAACTACCGGCGGCCTAATCGCCGCTATTTAACAGGCCGACGCAACATCGGCCTGCCTTTCGAACCTATTCCATACTTTTACACAGCGAGCAGATTGTGCCCTCGTGCTTGTGCGAATGCATCACGTCAGGACGTTCATACGCTTCCCGGCAGCGAATGCAGCGGTAAACTGTGGTTGACGCATGGCCTTGCGCATCGTAGCGCGGCTCGGCGATACCATCATCGTATTGCTTAATGTAATAGCGTCCGCGGGTGATGATTCCCATTACCGGGGTCATCACAAACGCCACCACCAGCGCGATGAGCGGTGAGAACGGTGCCAGCGTATCGCCTGTCAGACCAAAGAAGGCGCTGATCGAGAGGCCTGCTGCGAGAGCAAAAGCCACCACGCCCACCGGGTTGACGTTGTAAATCATCCCGCGACGGTACTCCGGCTGCATCGGCGCCAGTTTCAGTAGCCCTTTGTTAACGGTGATATCGGTTGCGACCACCACTACCCAGGCGATAGCGAAATTGGAATAGAAACCGAGGATCCACGCCAGCGCGCTGAACATATCGCCTTCCATCAGCGCGAGGGCAATCGCCAGATTGACGATGACGAAAATAATCCGCCCTGGATAACGCTTCGTGGTGCGCGTCCAGGCGCTGGTCCATGCCAGCGAACCAGAATAGGCGTTAGTGACGTTAATTTTGATCTGCGAGATAACCACCAGTACTACGGCGAGCGTTAACGCCAGCCAGCCGGGAACCAGATTATCAAAAACGCTGACGAACTGCTGTACCGGTTCGGTATTGTGTACCGCCGGGAAACGGGTCAGCAGATAGAAGCCGAGGAAAGCGCCGATAATCTGTTTAATCGCGCCTAATACCACCCAGCCTGGCCCGGCGGAGAACACCGCCAGCCACCAGCTTTTGCTATTTTCAGCGGTCTTCGGCGGCATAAAACGCAGATAGTCGATCTGTTCGCCAATCTGCATGATCAGCGACAGACACACGCCTGCGCCGAGCATAATGGCGGTTAAATCCACCGTCGAGGCGTTGTTCTTACCGGTGAAATGGATAAAGCCGTCTACCAGGTCCGGGTCTTTAGCGATGAGCCAGACTACCGGAACCACCATCAATACCAGCCACAGCGGCGTCGTCCATACCTGTAGACGGGTCAGCGCTTTCATGCCGTATACCACCAGCGGCAGCACCATCATGGTGGCGATAAGGTAGCCGATCCATAGCGGGATCCCTAATCCCACCAGCAGCCCCTGCGCCATAATTGAGCCTTCGAGGGCGAAAAAGATAAAGGTAAACCCGGCGAAGATAATGCTGGTGATCACCGAGCCAAAGTAGCCGAAACCGGCGCTGCGGGTGATTAAGTCAAGGTCGATGTTGTAGCGTGCGGCGGTGATTGCCAGCGGGATACCGGTGAGGAAAATGACCAGCGCCGCCAGCAGGATCGCATAAATCGCATTGGTCGTGCCCCATGCCATGCCGATGCTGGCGCCGATAGAAAAGTCCGCCAGATAGGCGATACCGCCCAATGCGGTTACCGCGACAACGCCCGGTCCCCAGCGGCGAAAGCTGAGGGGCGCATAGCGAAGGGTATAATCCTCCAGCGTCTCTTTTGAGCCGGAGGCAGTGGTTTGCGCAGGTAAATCAGTTTTAATATCCAGCGATGACATAATCATTCCTTAATGGTTAGGCATGTCTGGAATTAGCAAACCTTATGCCACATCGCAGGGCAGGGGCTATCAGGGTGCGGGAAGGAGATGACTAACGAGAGGGCATGGCGCGCACCATTCCGACGCCTCTGCGCCGGAATGGTGCAAAGGTTACTTGCCGAGCATGCCTTTGTCTTCGATAAAGGCGATGATACTTTGCAGGCCGTCGCCGCTTTTCAGGTTGGTGAAGCCCCACGGGCGTTCGCCGCGCATGCGCAGGGTATCCCGCGCCATGACTTCCAGAGATGCGCCCACATAGGGTGCAAGGTCGGTTTTGTTAATCACCAGAAAGTCGGATTTAGTGATCCCCGGCCCGCCTTTACGGGGGATTTTTTCCCCTTCGGCCACGTCGATCACGTAGATGGTGAGGTCCGCCAGTTCCGGGCTGAAGGTGGCGCTCAGGTTATCGCCGCCGCTTTCCACAAAGATAAGATCGAGGTTGCCGAACTTTTCGCTCAGTGCTTCCACCGCCGCAAGGTTCATTGAGGCATCTTCCCGAATGGCGGTATGCGGGCAGCCGCCGGTCTCGACGCCGACAATACGCTCAGGCTCCAGGGCACCAGCCTCGGTGAGGATGCGCTGATCTTCTTTGGTATAGATGTCGTTGGTGACCACCGCCAGTTGCCAGGTGTTGCGCATGGCTTTGCAGAGCGCTTCCAGCAGCGCGGTTTTACCGGAGCCGACCGGACCGCCGACGCCGACGCGCAACGGTTGCTTAATCGTGTTCATACCTTCTCCTAAGAACGGAATAATCGGGAATACTGGGTTTCGTGGCGGGAGGACGCAATTGCCGCCAGCGGCATTGCCGATCCGATAGCGCCATCCGGGGCTACCAGGGCGCTGTCCATATCCGCCGCATAGCGGTCGCACAGGCGCAGAATCAACTGCTGGGCAGCCTGCTGGCCGAAGGGCACCAGCTTGACGCCCGCCATCACCGCACTCTCAATCCAGCTGTAGCCAAAGCTGAGGGCCAGATCGGGGATAGCGATTTTCCAGCGTACGCCGAGCCAGGCCATGCCGGTTAGCTGGCTTTGCTGACAAATTTTGCGCCACTCAGGCGGGCAGTCCGGCCGCCAGTCGGTGAGTAAACGGGTGAAGGCCGCGCCGCGATTGCGCTCTTCATCACGCAGTTCACGGGTCTCCCGACAGGCAAGCAGATAAGCGGTCCAGCGCTGCGCCGATGCCAGATCGTTTGCTTCGCATGCCTGATAGAGCCGGGCGAATAGCGGCAGGTCGACGGTAAAAAAACTCTGTTCCATCTGCCGCAGTTGCCAGCGCTCAAAGGCCGCGGCATCCGGTACCCAGCCTGCTTCCACCGCCCACTCCAGCCCCTGAGACCAGCTATAGCCGCCAACCGGGAGGCTGCTGCTGGCAAGCTGCATCAGCCGCAGGCGTTTTTCCGGCGTCGGCATTTAATGACTGTGCTCATGGTGATGATGATGACCGTGAGACTCGCTGGCGTAGGCACCGGCTTCCGGTTCAAACGGCAGATGAGCAAAATCAACGGTCAGGCCAAACTGGCGCAGCATGTCGTCCAGTACGTGATCGTGATGGTAGCGCAACTCGCCGGGCATAATCTGCAGCGGTACGTGGCGGTTGCCGAGGTGATAACAGGCTTTCGCCAGCACAAAGGGATCGTCGCAGCGCACGACCGAAACGGCTTCATCGGCGGCGATGACTTCGATAAATTCGCTGCCGTTTTCATTGCTAAGGATGTCGCCGCCGCGCAACAGCAGGCCGCGTGGCAACAGCAGGCCAGCCTGACGACCATCGTTAAGGGTGACTTTAATGCGGCTTTTTACCCGCACATCAATCGGCAGCGTGACGCTGGCGGTGGCCTGTACCGGGATCTCCACCCGTTGGGTCAAATAAAGCATTCGCGCTCCTTAAAACAGGAAATAACGTTGCGCCATCGGTAACACTTCCGCCGCTTCGCTGGTAATCAACTCGCCGTCAATACGCACCTCGTAGGTTTGCGAATCGACGGTAATATTGGGTAGCAGGCCGTTGTGATGCATGTCGGCTTTTTGTACCGTGCGGCAACCTTTAACCACCGCCGTCGCGCTGTGCAGGTTCAGCCGTTCGGCAACGCCATTTTCTGCCGCTGCCTGCGACAGAAAGGTCAAACGGCAGTGGTGACGGGCACCGCCCAGCGCGCCGAACATCGGACGATAGTGCACCGGCTGCGGCGTCGGGATAGACGCGTTGATATCGCCCATTGGCGCCATGGCGATCATGCCGCCTTTGATGACCGTCGCCGGTTTCACACCGAAGAACGCCGGGGACCACAGTACGATATCCGCCAGTTTGCCGACTTCGAGCGAGCCGACTTCATGGGCGATACCGTGGGTCAGCGCCGGATTAATCGTGTACTTGGCAATATAGCGCTTAACACGAAAGTTATCGTTATCGCCGCTCTCTTCCGCCAGCGGGCCGCGCTGAACCTTCATGCGGTGCGCGACCTGCCAGGTCCGCAGTACCACTTCGCCGACGCGGCCCATGGCCTGCGAATCAGACGAAGTGAGTGAAAACGCGCCGAGATCGTGCAGGACATCTTCCGCGGCGATGGTTTCCCGACGAATCCGCGATTCGGCAAACGCCACATCCTCGGCAATATCCGGGTCGAGGTGGTGGCAAACCATCAGCATGTCCAGATGTTCGTCAATGGTGTTGACAGTGTAGGGCAGCGTCGGGTTGGTGGACGACGGCAGAATATTGGGGTGCGCGCAGGCGGTAATAATATCCGGCGCATGGCCGCCGCCCGCGCCTTCGGTATGGAAAGTATGAATCGTGCGCCCGCCGATAGCGGCCAGGGTATCTTCGACGAAGCCGGACTCATTGAGCGTGTCGCTGTGTAGCGCGACCTGAACGTCCATCTCGTCGGCCACGGTCAGCGCGCAGTCGATCGCCGCCGGGGTTGAGCCCCAGTCTTCGTGAATTTTCAGGCCGATAGCCCCCGCCGCGACCTGCTCACGCAGCGCATCCGGATTTGAACCGTTGCCTTTTGCCAGCAAACCGATATTGACCGGCAGGCTATCCGCCGCCTGCAGCATCCGCGAGATGTACCACGGCCCCGGCGTACAGGTCGTTGCGTTGGTGCCCGCTGCCGGGCCGGTGCCGCCGCCGATCATCGTGGTGACGCCGGAGACCATCGCCTCTTCCGCCTGCTGCGGGCAGATCCAATGGATATGGGTATCGATGCCGCCAGCGGTGACGATCTTGCCTTCCGCGGCGATCACTTCCGTCGCCGTGCCGATCGGGATCGTCACGTTGGGCTGAATGTCCGGGTTTCCGGCTTTGCCGATCGCGAAGATCCGTCCGTCTTTGACGCCGATATCGGCTTTGACGATCCCCCAGTAGTCGATAATCAGCGCATTGGTCAGCACCAGATCGACGCATTCATCGGACAGCATCTGCCCCTGACCCATGCCGTCGCGGATCACTTTACCGCCGCCGAATTTGACCTCTTCGCCGTAGGTCGTCAAATCGTCTTCGACCTCGATCCACAGTTCGGTATCTGCCAGGCGAACTTTATCGCCGGTGGTGGGGCCGAACATGTCGGCATAGGCCTGACGTGAAATATCACTCATCGTTTGCCTCCAGATTGCCCATGACCTCGCCGCGAAAACCATACACCGCGCGCGTACCGGCAAGCGCCACCAGCTCTACCTCGCGTTTCTGGCCCGGCTCAAAGCGCACCGCGGTTCCGGCGGCGATGTTCAGGCGATAGCCCGCGGCCTGCTGCCGATCGAACTTGAGCGCCGGATTGACCTCGGCGAAGTGGTAATGTGAGCCGACCTGAATCGGCCGGTCGCCGTGATTTTCAACGATAATGCGGCAGGTTGCGCGGCCTGCGTTAATCGCTATCTGGCCGGGTTTGACCTGATATTCTCCTGGGATCATCGCGTCACCTCAGATTATCGGGTTATGAACGGTGACCAGCTTCGAGCCGTCCGGAAAAGTGGCTTCGACCTGGATATCGGGGATCATTTCCGGTACGCCTTCCATGACCTGATCGCGGCTCAGAACGTGGCGTCCATCTTCCATTAGCGCCGCAACGCTTTTGCCATCGCGAGCGCCTTCCATAATAAAAGCGCTAATCAGGGCCACGGATTCCGGATAGTTAAGTTTCAGGCCGCGGGCCAGGCGACGCTCCGCCAGCAGCGCGGCGGTAAACAACAAGAGCTTGTCTTTTTCTCTGGGTGTCAGTTCCATAGCGTTCTCTTAAGTCAGCCAGATTCGGGGGAGTACCGGAGATTTGCCGGTCAGGTGTGGGCGCATAAACTGCCAGATATCGCGCATCGCCTGCTGGCAAAGCAGATTATTATTACTTAAAAAGCGCACCGTCAGCAGGCCGTCGGTGAGGGTGGCACCGGCGTAATTCTCCAACGGCGTAAGTTTGTCGCGCACGCCTTCCAGCAGCATCTCGTTCGCCGGGTAGAACAGCAGGGTTCCCACCCACGGCTGCTCCGCGACGCTTGCCAGCTCTCCGTCAGCCAGGCTCAGGCGCTCAATCAGCAGCGGCGCGTCGTCTACCCATACTTCCAGCCGATTGGCGATAGCGCCGTAGTTAAAGGCTTCGCCGATCACCGGGCGGCCAAGGCATAACAGGTCCCAGGCCAGCAGCTTGCTGGAAGAGGAGAGGTGAAATTCGGTGCGCAGCGAAGCGTTCGCGCCGGGAAAAAATATTGCGTCCTGCGGCAGCCACTCAAGCGTGGCATGCCCGGCCAGCGCCAGGGTTTGCTGAAGTCGGGACTGCGCGCCGCTGCTGCGATAAAACTTGCTGGCGCCGGGCATGGTGATCAGCGTATGGCAACCGGGTTCAATGGTGGCGTTAATGGTCAGGTCGTCGCCGCCGACGATGCCGCCGGGGGGATGGAGCACATAGAGGTGACAGGTCTCTTCTTCTGGATAAAACGGGCGCTGAACGGTGAGTGGACCGACATGACGGCTGGAGACGAGCGTAGTCTTCCCGCCGAGCAATTGAAAGCGGAGGTCAAGCGTGGCCTGCCAGCCTTTTTTATTCGGTGATAACACGGTGCCGTACAATGTCGTGCCCCTGCAAAATCAAGATAAAACAACAGCAAAGAGTATTGATCGGGGACCTGGTATCCCGGTCATATGAAAAGCTTATATCTGACTCGCCACCACTGAATTTTTGATGGTATTTATCGGTTAAGCAATGGGCAGGCGTCGCGGCGATTTAACCCTTTGCCACAAAGATTACTTCTTCTCTGGCGCTTTTTTCTTCTTTTTGAACAGGTTCCAGATTCTGGTCTCCTGGCGACGCCACAAACGCTGAATGTTGTCATGGTGGCGCAGCAGGATCAGGCATGAAAGCATCGAAACCGGGAACGTATACTGCGGTTTGAACCACCAGACGTAGAACGGCGCGATGAGCGCGCTGACGATAGCCCCCAGGGAAGAGTAACCGCTGAGCAGAATGGTGAGCAGCCAGGTGCCGGCCATCAGGCCGGTGAGATCCCAGCCGATAGGGGCAATGGCCCCGAAAGCGGTAGCTACGCCTTTACCACCGCGAAAATGAAAGAATATCGGCCAGATATGGCCCACGCAGGCGGCAATCGCTACCAGACCAAGCCAGAATGGCGTGAGGCCCAGCGCCCACGCCCCCCAGACCGGCAGCATGCCTTTCAGCACGTCAAAAATAAGCACCGCTACGGCTGCGCCCTTGCCGCCAATTCGCAGGACGTTAGTCGCGCCTGGATTGCCGGAGCCGCAGTCGCGTGGATCGGGCAGGCCAGCGAGGCGGCACACCAGAATGGCGCTGGAGATTGAGCCGCAGAGGTAGGCGAGGATAACCAGTCCAGGCGCGATTGCACTCATCAGCTGTTCCATTTTGAAAGTGTTGTTTTATCCCCTGCCATCTGCGCGTGAATGGCGCATTGATCTGCCCGGACACATAGCCGCGCTATGCTCCCGCAAGTTGGCTGCACCGCTGCTTTCCCGCCGCGCAAATTGTTTAGGGGATATCTTTGCATCTGTGGATAATACGCATAATTGGCCGGAAGTGGTATCCGGTTTAGCCAAAAAGCGAGCAGGTCGTGATGGATATTGTATTTATAGAGCAACTTTCGGTAATCACCACGATTGGTGTTTATGACTGGGAACAAACCATCGAACAGAAGCTGGTGTTCGATATCGAAATGGCGTGGGATAACCGCAAAGCGGCGGCCAGTGATGATGTAAACGATTGTCTCAGCTATGCTGATATCAGCGAGCTGGTCATCAACCACGTTGCAGGGGCGCGCTTCGCGCTGGTCGAGCGCGTGGCGGAAGAGGTTGCCGACCTGTTGTTGGAAAATTTTCCATCTCCATGGGTACGTATTAAAGTCAGCAAGCCTGGCGCGGTAGCCCGGGCGGCCAACGTTGGCGTCATTATTGAGCGTGGTCATAATCTGAAACAAAATTTTTCAGGTCATACTTGTTAAACAAATTGCGTTTATACCGGTCATAGAAGCTGGCCATCAGACTGTTTGCTTTGCCGTTTGTCCCGGAGCCGCGCTCGACATTCGCGTGTTTAACCTGCACGCGCCTGTTTCTGTGCGCTGTCTGCGGTCAGATTGTCCGCAATAATGGCATCTGATAGCTCCGTTTTCTTCGTTCCTGGTTTTTTCATTTTACTTTTTAAAGGGTTTAATTGGATGAGCGATATACACTCGCTGCTGGTGGCGGCAATATTGGGTGTGGTTGAAGGGTTGACAGAGTTTTTACCTGTTTCCAGTACGGGTCATATGATTATAGTCGGTCATTTGCTGGGTTTTGAAGGCGATACCGCGAATACTTTTGAAGTAGTGATTCAGCTAGGTTCTATTCTTGCGGTGGTGGTGATGTTCTGGCGTCGTCTGTTCGGTCTTATCGGTATTCATTTTGGTAAGCCGCCAGAACACGAAGGTCTGGGCAGCGGTCGTCTGTCGCTTATCCATATTCTTCTGGGAATGCTCCCGGCGGTGGTGCTGGGGCTGATTTTCCACGACACCATTAAGTCGCTGTTTAACCCGGTGAACGTGATGTATGCGCTGGTGGTCGGCGGCGTGTTGCTGATTACGGCGGAAGTGCTGAAGCCAAAACAGCCGCGTGCGGTGGGTATTGATGATATGACCTATCGTCAGGCGTTTGTGATCGGCTGTTTCCAGTGTCTGGCGCTGTGGCCGGGCTTTTCGCGCTCCGGAGCGACCATTTCAGGCGGGATGCTGATGGGCGTCAGCCGCTATGCCGCTTCTGAGTTCTCGTTCCTGCTGGCGGTACCGATGATGATGGGTGCAACCGTGCTGGACATGTACAAAAGCATCGGTTTCCTTAACGCTGGCGATATTCCGATGTTTGCTGTCGGTTTTGTCACGGCGTTTATCGTTGCGCTGATTGCCATTAAAACTTTCCTGCAACTGATTAAACGTATCTCGTTTATCCCGTTTGCCATCTACCGCTTTATCGTCGCGGCGGCGGTCTACGTGGTCTTCTTCTGATAACATCCTGCCCTCAGCCCTGCGGCTGAGGGCAGCGTTTTTCTTTCCATCGTTCAAGGGCCTGAATCCGTCGACGCGTCAGCTCTTCGCGAATCCCGATGCCCTGAAACCCCTCAGCCACCACCTCTTTTGTTGACACTGACCGGGCCACCTCCCAGGCTTCCAGCAGCAGACGCCCCTGGGGATAGTCGCAGGCCTCAAAACCAGTGCGACCGCGAACGTCGGCTTCACTGGTTAAGGCGATTTTTTTGACCCGCTGTGGTTTGCGCCAGGCGTCGATATTATCGAACAGCTTGACCAGCGTTTTTGGCTGCAACATGGGCAGGGTATGTATCAGATCGTGAAATTCGGCGACCAGCTTTGCCAGATCGCGGATCTCGTTCGGTACCCGCAATCGGGCGCAGAGCTGCTCGACCAGCTTAACGCCAGCCGGACCGTGGCCGTGATGGCGCGGCCACAGCGCTTTCGGCGTTAACCCTTTTCCGAGATCGTGGCACAGGGTCGCGAAACGCACGTCGACCTCCGGTGAGAGCATTGCCGCCATGGTGACGGTCATCAGGGTATGCAGACCGGTGTCGATTTCCGGGTGCCATTTCGCCGGAGCCGGTACGCCATACAGGGCGTCAACTTCCGGGAACAGCGCCTTGAGACCGCGGCAGTCGCGTAACGTCTGGAAGAAAACCTGCGGGTTACGGGTGGTAAGGGCGCTTTCGGTTTCTTTCCACACCCGTTCGGGCGTGAGGTGCGCAAGCTCGCCGTTATCGGCCATTGCGCGCATCAGCGCCAGGGTTTCATCAGCGATACGGAATCCCAGATGCGCATAGCGTGCGGCAAAACGCGCCACGCGGAGTACGCGCAGCGGATCTTCGCTAAAGGCGGGAGAGACATGGCGCAGCAGGCGATGGCGTAAATCGGCCAGGCCGCCATAGGGATCGATAATCTGGCCGTCGGCATCCTGAGCCAGCGCATTGATGGTCAGATCGCGACGCAGCAGATCTTGATCAAGGGTGACATCAGCTGCGGCATAGCAGGTGAAACCTGTATAACCGGCGCCAGATTTTCGCTCGGTACGCGCCAGGGCATACTCTTCGCGGCTTTGGGGGTGAAGGAACACGGGAAAATCGCGGCCCACCTGCTGGTAGCCCGCGTCCAGTAACTGCTGAGGCGTCGCGCCGACCACGACCCAGTCTTTATCTTTAACCGGCAGCTTTAATAACGCATCCCGAACCGCACCACCGACCAGATAAACCTTCACGCCTTACTCTCCCGTATTCATTTTTTACGATGATACGTAAGTCTGGCAGAGAAGACGAATTAGTTCATCCACCGGTCTTTGCGCTTGCGGCTGGGTACCAGATGTGGCAACACCAGACCGAGGAGCAGGCCAACGCCCAGGACGCCGCCGCCGTACATAAACCACTGCATGATAATGGTGCGCTGTTTGTCATCAAGCTGCAGATTTGCGGCGTTTACCTTTTTCTGCGCAACAACCAGCTCGTTTTTCAGCTTCTGGTTCTCTTCTTTCAGGCCGTTGATGACGGCATCGCTACCGGCGACTTTCTGCTGCATGTCCGCCGTGCGCTGCTTCCAGGTGGTATCAATGTTATTCAGCTTTTCGGTCAGGGTTTTGACCTGGTTCTCCAGGTCCGGTACGCGGATGCGCAGGCTGGGCTGATCGCTCAGCTCTTTCAGCGGGATCCAGGCCGTCCGGCCGCTGCTGTCGCGCACCTGTGCATAGTTCGTGTTGTCGTTGGTTTGCAGTACCGAGACTTCTTCACCGGCGTTAAGGGTGCCCACGAGACGATAGTTATCACCTGGACCGCTGCGAACCCAGGTATTCAGTTCATCTGAAACGTAACGCTTTTCTTCCGCGTGAACCGCCGTAGCCGCGCTAAGCGCCAGCAAAGTTAATGTAATAAGGCGTAATTTTGGCATCAGGTCATCGTTTGATCATAAAAAGTTGAACGATAGTAGTGGTATCGCCGAAGCGACGCAAAGTTTTCCGCCACAATCGGAATCATCCATCAGGTGGCCCGGTAAAATGCACATTGCATGGCGATTCGCCGCAAAATACTATTTACTGACAAGAAATATTGTTGTTAGTTCGCCGCAATTTCCCGGCACAGCATATAAGCGGAAGAATTCAGTCATGGCTCAAGAAATCGAATTAAAGTTTATCGTTGCTCAGGATGGCGTTGATGCGCTGCGTCAGCGCCTTAATGCCCTGGACGCAAAGCACACGCCTGCGGGCCAATTGCTGAATATCTATTACGAAACGGCGGACAACTGGTTGCGCCGCCACGATATGGGGCTGCGCATTCGCGGTGACCAGGGGCGTTATGAAATGACGCTGAAGATCGCCGGACGCGTAGTGGGCGGGCTGCATCAGCGCCCGGAATATAATATCCCGCTGGAAAACCCCGAACTGGCGCTTGCGCGTCTGCCGGTCGACGTCTGGCCGCAGGGTGAACTGCCAGCGGAACTTGCGCAGAGTGTACAACCGCTTTTCAGCACCGATTTTGCGCGTGAAAGATGGGTCGTGAAAGAAGGCGACAGTGAAATTGAGATTGCTCTCGATCAGGGGGAAATCAAAGCGGGCGAGCAGCAGGAACCGATTTGCGAGCTCGAACTGGAGCTGCTGTCCGGGAATCCGCAGGATATTTTGAGCCTGGCTCATCGCTTGCTGGAGAGCGGTGTACTGCGTCAGGGAAGCCTGAGCAAGGCGGCGCGCGGCTATCATTTGGCGCAGGGTAACGATGAGCGCCCTGTGACGGCATTATCTGTTCTTCGGGTTGTGCCAAAGGCCAGCGTCGAACAGGGTCTGGAAGCGGCGCTGGAAAACGCGCTGGCGCACTGGCTTTATCATGATGAAGTTCTCAGTCGCGGTAATTCAAAAGCGAAAACGGAGATTCTGCATGCCATCGCCCGCGTGCGTCATGCGCTGGTGCTATTTGGCGGCATTGTCCCGCGTAAAGCCACAACTCAACTGCGTGAACGGTTGAGCGCAGCTGAAGCGGCGCTGGCGGAGGCTGAAACGGCCGAGGCGGCGCTTTTTGGCGTGGCGATCGTTGATGCGAAGCTGGCGCTCACCGAATGGCTGGTGAATCGCGGCTGGCGTCCTTTCCTCAATGCCGCCGGAGAGCAGAAAATTGGCGGGTCGTTTAAGCGTTTCGCTGATATTCAGCTCTCCAGAGCGGCGGCGGAGCTGAAAAACGCCTTCCGCCAGCCATTGGGCGATGATTATAGCGATCAGCTTCCGCGCCTGGACCGCGAGATTGATACCGTTCAGCTACTGGCCGGAGCCTACGCTGACGTTGCCGAACCGTGGCTGGAAAACTGGCAAGAAACCCGCCGGGCGATTGCGCATAACGACAGTAGCGTTATCGACTATTTCCGTCGCCGGGCGCTGGCAGCGGAGCCGTTCTGGCTGCATAGTGGAAAACGATAATTCAGGCCAGGGAGCCCTTTAAGATGCCGCTTTCTTCGCAATTAGAGCAACACTGGCAGACGGTTATAAACCGGCTGCCAGCGGATTTTCCCGTATCGACGTTGAGTGAACAGGCGCAATCGGTGATGGCATTCAGCGATTTCGTCGAACAGAGTCTGACAGCCCAGCCGCAATGGCTGGCGGAACTCGAAAGCTCGCCGCCCGAGGCTCAGGAGTGGCGTCATTACGCCGACTGGCTGCAGGCTCGCCTTGCGGAGGTGAATGATGAAGCGGCGTTGATGCGTGAGCTGCGCCAGTTCCGCCGCTGGATTATGGTGCGTATCGCCTGGGCTCAGGCGCTATCGCTGATCGGCGAAGAGATCTGTTTGCAGCAGCTAAGCGTACTGGCGGAGACGTTAATTGTCGCCGCTCGCGACTGGCTTTACGCCGTCTGTTGCCGCGAATGGGGCACTCCGTGTAATGCTGAAGGCTCGCCGCAGCCATTGCTGATCCTCGGGATGGGGAAACTCGGCGGCGGCGAGTTAAACTTCTCCTCCGATATCGACCTGATTTTCGCCTGGCCGGAGAAAGGCTCCACCCGCGGCGGACGTCGCGAACTGGATAACGCGCAGTTTTTTACCCGGCTTGGGCAACGGCTGATTAAGGTACTGGATCAGCCGACTCAGGATGGCTTTGTCTACCGCGTCGATATGCGCCTGCGTCCGTTTGGTGATAGCGGCCCGCTGGTGCTTAGCTTCGCCGCGCTGGAGGATTATTACCAGGAACAAGGGCGTGACTGGGAGCGCTATGCGATGGTGAAAGCGCGAATTATGGGGGATAACGATGGCATCTATGCCAGCGAGCTGCGCGCCATGTTGCGGCCGTTTGTCTTCCGCCGTTATATCGATTTCAGCGTGATCCAGTCCCTGCGTAATATGAAGGGAATGATTGCCCGCGAAGTGCGTCGCCGGGGGCTGAAGGACAATATCAAGCTGGGCGCGGGGGGGATCCGCGAAATTGAGTTTATCGTCCAGGTGTTTCAGTTGATCCGCGGCGGGCGCGAGCCGATGCTGCAACAGCGGGCCTTGTTGCCGACGCTGGCCGCCATTGAAGCGCTGCGTTTGCTGCCGGAAGGTGATGCGAACCGGCTGCGCGAGGCCTATCTGTTTTTACGTCGCCTGGAGAATCTGCTGCAAAGCATCAACGATGAGCAGACGCAAACCTTGCCGCAGGATGCGCTGAATCGCGCCCGGCTGGCGTGGGGCATGGGCGTCGCCGACTGGGATACGCTTAGCGCCAGGCTGGCTGAACAGATGGCCAATGTGCGCAATGTCTTTAATGAATTAATTGGCGATGATGACGCGCAATCGCCGGATGAGCAACTCGCAGAGCACTGGCGTGAATTGTGGCAGGATAGGCTGCAGGAAGACGATATCAGTCCGGCGCTGGCGCATCTGGCGGATAACGAGCGTCGCAGCGTACTGGCGCTGATCGCCGATTTCCGCAAAGAGCTGGATCGGCGCACGATTGGCCCGCGCGGTCGTCAGGTGCTCGATCAACTGATGCCGCATCTGCTCAGCGAAATTTGTTCACGCGAGGATGCGCCGGTGCCGCTGGCGCGCATTATGCCGTTATTGACCGGGATTGTTACCCGCACCACTTATCTGGAGCTGTTGAGCGAGTTCCCCGGCGCTTTAAAACACCTGATTAGCCTGTGTGCGGCTTCACCGATGGTAGCCAGCCAACTGGCGCGGCATCCGCTGCTGCTGGATGAACTGCTGGATCCCAATACGCTCTATCAGACGACGGCGACCGATGCCTATCGCGATGAGTTGCGTCAGTATCTGCTGCGTGTGCCGGAAGAGGATGAAGAGCAGCAGCTGGAGGCGCTGCGCCAGTTTAAGCAGGCGCAACTGCTGCATATCGCCGCGGCCGATATCGCCGGGACGCTGCCGGTAATGAAAGTGAGCGATCACTTAACCTGGCTGGCTGAAGCAATGATCGACGCGGTAGTCCAGCAGGCGTGGCTGCAGATGGTGGCCCGCTATGGGCAGCCGACGCATCTGTACAATCGGCAGGGGCGCGGTTTTGCGGTGATTGGCTACGGTAAGCTGGGGGGCTGGGAACTGGGCTACAGTTCTGACCTCGATCTGGTCTTTCTGCATGATTGCCCGATGGAAGTGATGACCGACGGCGAACGCGAAATTGATGGGCGTCAGTTTTACCTGCGTCTGGCGCAACGCATTATGCACCTTTTCAGCACCCGAACGTCTTCAGGGATTCTGTACGAAGTGGATGCTCGCTTACGTCCTTCAGGCGCGGCAGGCATGCTGGTGACGACCGCCGATGCATTTGCTGACTATCAGCAAAATGAAGCCTGGACCTGGGAGCACCAGGCGCTGGTTCGCGCCCGCGTGGTCTATGGCGATCCCGCACTGCAGGCCCGCTTTGATGCGATTCGTCGGGATATTCTTACGACCCCGCGGAAAGGGGAAAAACTGCAAACAGACGTGCGGGAAATGCGGGAAAAAATGCGCGCTCACCACGGGAATAAGCATCCCGATCGCTTTGATATTAAAGCTGATACGGGGGGGATCACCGATATTGAATTTATTACCCAGTATCTGGTTCTGCGCTATGCCAGCGATAAGCCGAAGCTCACGCGCTGGTCTGATAACGTGCGCATTCTGGAGCTGCTGGCGCAGAATGACATTATGGACGATGCAGAGGCGTGGGCCCTGACCCGTGCGTATACCACGTTACGCGATGCGCTGCACCATCTGGCGTTGCAGGAACTGCCGGGGAACGTGGCGGCAGAGGCATTTTCCAGCGAGCGTGAGCAGGTGAATGCCAGCTGGCAGAAGTGGTTGATGGCTTAACTAAAAAGCCGGGTATGCTATTATCGCGCGCAAAGTTTGCATCTCGCAGGAGAGAGTAATGAAAGTAACGCTGCCAGAGTTTGAACGTGCAGGAGTGTTGGTGGTAGGCGATGTGATGCTGGATCGCTACTGGTATGGCCCGACCAGCCGAATTTCACCGGAAGCGCCGGTGCCGGTGGTGAAGGTGGAAAATATCGAAGAACGCCCTGGCGGCGCGGCAAACGTGGCGATGAATATCGCTTCCCTCGGCGCGACCTCTCGCCTGGTGGGCCTGACCGGAATTGATGATGCCGCCCGCGCGTTGAGTAAGGCGCTGGCTGACGTCAATGTGAAGTGCGACTTTGTTTCCATTCCGACGCACCCGACGATCACTAAATTGCGCGTACTGTCACGCAATCAGCAGTTGATTCGCCTCGATTTTGAAGAGGGGTTTTCCGGCGTCGACCCCCTGCCGATACACGAGCGTATTCAGCAGGCGCTGGGTTCCATTGGCGCGCTGGTGTTATCTGATTACGCCAAAGGCGCGTTGATCAGTGTGCAGACCATGATTAAGCTGGCTCGCGCCGCTGGCGTTCCGGTCCTGATTGATCCGAAAGGTACTGATTTTGAGCGCTATCGCGGTGCGACGCTGCTGACGCCAAACCTTTCTGAGTTTGAAGCGGTGGCGGGTAAATGTAAGGACGAAGCGGAAATTGTCGAGCGCGGAATGCAGCTTATCGCCAATTTCGACCTGTCCGCGCTACTGGTGACCCGTTCCGAGCAGGGCATGACGCTGCTGCAGCCGGGACGCCCGCCGCTGCATATGCCCACTCAGGCGCAGGAGGTCTATGATGTTACCGGCGCGGGAGATACGGTGATAGGCGTGCTGGCGGCGACGCTGGCGGCAGGTAATTCGCTGGAAGAGGCCTGCTATTTTGCCAATGCGGCGGCTGGCGTGGTGGTCGGGAAGCTGGGTACGTCTACCGTTTCGCCTGTCGAACTGGAAAATGCGGTGCGTGGGCGCTCAGATACCGGTTTTGGCGTAATGAGCGAAGAAGAGCTGAAGCTTGCGGTGGCCGCGGCGCGTAAGCGCGGCGAGAAAGTGGTGATGACTAACGGTGTTTTCGACATTTTACACGCCGGTCATGTCTCCTATCTGGCGAACGCGCGTAAGCTGGGCGATCGACTGATCGTTGCGGTGAACAGCGATGCATCAACCAAACGTCTGAAAGGCGACTCCCGGCCGGTCAACCCGCTGGAACAGAGAATGATCGTGCTGGGCGCGCTGGAATCCGTCGACTGGGTGGTCGCCTTTGAAGAAGATACGCCGCAGCGGTTGATCGCCGGGATTTTACCGGATCTGTTGGTGAAAGGCGGTGACTACAAGCCGGAACAGATTGCCGGCTGTGAAGAGGTGTGGGCAAACGGTGGCGAGGTTCTGGTGCTTAATTTTGAGGATGGATGCTCGACGACCAGTATCATTGAGAAGATCCAGAAAGACAGCGAAAAGTAACACTGTCCTTCCCTATCACCGTCGCTTGTCCCGGCAGATGATGTAATAAAAAGAGGCCTGCGGTTGCATAATCGCAGGCTTCTTTTTATATGCGCCAAATCCCCTTTGTGGAAGGATGGCCTGTCGTCTGGTTTTCTGACGCCTTACCTCCTGCGGTAAGACAGCAATCAATCCGCGGTTGCCCGCGAGGAAGACGATAAAAATAAAATCCTGCCGTGAGAAGCTGAAGAGCGAACGAGAGAATCGTATCCGGATGTCGCTAAAACCCCGTCAGAAAGACATCCACGCGGGTAAACGGACAAACATAAGTATCGTTGTTGCTTCCAGGATGACATAAATGATTTGGCGCAATAAATAGCCATTTTGGGCACATTTTTACGGCAAAAGAAGTTAGAGTAAGGGTAGATACTGAGAAACAGTAAAAGCATATGACCAATCAGAACACCAACGGCTGAAGGAGTATGCGGATGAAGAATAACGAAACAAATTTAATGAAGAATTTTGACTTTCTGGCTCAGAGTTTCGCCAGAATGAACGCACAAGGTCAGCCAGTCGATCTTCAGGCCATTGTCGGCAATATGGATGAAGAACAGCGCGAGTGGTTTTGTCAACGATATGAACTTTACTGCCGCCAGGAGAACAGGGCCATAATGCCAAAAGTGAAGCTGGAACATTAATCCTGCTTACGGTAACACCGATATGACAACGGGCCTGAAAGGCCCGTTGTTGGTTTTACGACTTCTCCCCGGCATCAGGAATAGCCGGCGCGTCAGCCGAACGGTGCTCAAGCTCGTTCAGACGTTGTTCCAGTAACGCCAGCTTTTCACGCGTGCGCAGCAGTACCTGTGTTTGCACATCGAACTCTTCGCGGCTCACCAGATCCAGGCGAGTTAACTGCGACTGGAGCACCTGACGGATTTTTTTCTCCACATCTTCCCCCAGATCGCGGAGCCCCTTCGGCATCGATTCGTGAACCTGACGGGCGATTTGTTCAATTTTTTTCGGGTCAATCATGGCGGTTTCCTGCTCTGGTCGGTTATCTGCTCATTGTAGTGCGAACTTCGGTGCCTATAAACCATAAATGTTTGAAGCTTATGCATTGCCGACGTTAGTCTATAGCGCTATAGTTACCGTGCTTATTCTCAGGGCGGGGCGAAATTCCCCACCGGCGGTAAATCAACCATAGCGTTGAAAGCCCGCGAGCGCTTTTTGCGAAAGCAGAAAGGTCAGCAGATCCGGTGTAATTCCGGAGCCGACGGTTAGAGTCCGGATGGGAGAGAGTAACGGCTCAGTCGGGTTTCTACCCGCTTGCGTTGACTTTTGCCGCTAAACCGGCACTCCTAAGACTGCCCTGATTCTGGTAACAATATAATTAATGAGGATTTTTTACCATGAATCAGACGCTGCTTTCCTCTTTTGGCACCGCTTTTGAACGTGTGGAACACGCGCTGGACGCACTGCGCGAAGGCCGCGGTGTGATGGTGCTTGATGATGAAGATCGTGAAAACGAAGGCGATATGATTTTCGCCGCTGAAACCATGACCGTTGAGCAGATGGCGCTGACTATTCGTCATGGCAGCGGCATTGTCTGTCTGTGCCTGACGGAAGAACGCCGTAAACAGCTTGATCTGCCAATGATGGTTGAGCACAACACCAGCGCCTACGGTACCGGTTTTACCGTGACTATCGAAGCGGCTGAAGGGGTGACCACCGGCGTATCTGCCGCCGACCGTGTGACCACCGTGCGCGCGGCGATTGCCGATGGCGCGAAACCGTCAGACCTGAACCGCCCTGGTCACGTTTTCCCGCTGCGCGCGCAGCCAGGCGGCGTACTGACCCGTGGCGGCCATACTGAGGCAACCATTGATCTGGTGACGCTGGCGGGATTCAAGCCGGCAGGCGTATTGTGCGAACTGACTAACGATGATGGCTCTATGGCTCGCGCTCCTCAGTGCATCGAGTTTGCTAAACAACACAATATGGAAGTCGTCACTATTGAAGATCTTGTGGCTTACCGCCGCGAACACGAGCGCAAAGCAAGTTAATTCAGCGTGATTTGCTCTAACAGCCCACTTATATGTGTAATGCTGGTCAGTTAAGGGTGGTTAGTTGTGTTTATGGCTGCCGAGCGGTTCTGTTAATCGGTGGTTATGGCGAACATGTTTTCGCCCATTTGATTCGGTGGCCTGTTCCGTTCACGGGTAATACGAGGATATTTTTCATATCCACAGCGTGTGAACGGGCAGGGGGGCGTTTCGCCCGTCCCCCTGCACCCCCGGCATGGCGCTGAAAACCTGCCGCTGCGCGGTCCGCTCCACTCCGGCTTCATCTGGCGGACCGGGCGGGACGAGACGTCCTGTCTCGGCCCACCCTCTGGCCGCCGTCCTGGCGGCCAGTCCTGGATGCGCGCCTGCGTTCTCGCCAGGTTTCCCTGATGCGCCCAACCCCCATGCGGTGAGTCCGTTATTCGTCAGTGGCTTTTCAGAGGCTGAAAGTCATAAAAAAGTTATATCCTTTACATTTCAGCCCGTATCAGCTCAGTAAGCGAATCAACCGAAGCAGATTTTCGTTTAAACCACCGATAATATGATTGCTGCAGGCAAATAAAACCGAAGACAACACCGATAATTTGTTGAAGTGAACGGCATTACGCTCTTATGTGGACTTTCGTCTTTTATCTGGTCCCTATGGTTTGCAAAACGGCAAGCCTTAATTCCATAATCGCCATTGCGCACGGTCGCCATCTCCCGGAGTGCTCCGCAGGCGAGTCCTGTTATCCGCAGTATTTGTTCCTCAACCGGTAGCGCAATCAGCATCCCGGCGAACCTGTGGCGGCGTCTGCCAGGCGCGTTACCGTTTCTTACATTCAAATTTTCTGACGATCATCATCATGCTTATCTGAGTTTATCCTGCGGGAAAAGCGCGTAATGTAACGGTATCGAATTTCTCTGAATTAAGGATATCACTATGTCCCGTACCCGAATGCCCGCGCTGTTTTTAGGCCATGGTAGCCCGATGAACGTGCTGGAAGATAATATCTATACGCGTGCCTGGCGAAACCTGGGCGAAACATTGCCACGTCCAAAAGCGATTGTGGTGATTTCGGCGCACTGGTTCACCCGTGGTACGGGGGTCACTGCGATGGAAGCGCCGAAAACGATTCATGATTTTGGCGGCTTCCCGCAGGCGCTGTACGATATGCACTATCCGGCTCCGGGATCCCCCGAGCTGGCGCAACGGCTGGTTGAATTACTGGCGCCGGTGCCCGTGGCGCTGGACAAAGAGGCGTGGGGATTTGACCATGGTTCCTGGGGCGTACTGATTAAAATGTATCCTGAGGCTGATATTCCGATGGTACAGTTGAGCGTTGATGGCACGAAACCGGCTGCCTGGCATTTTGAAATGGGGCAAAAACTGGCTCAGCTTCGTGACGAAGGCATCATGCTGGTGGCAAGCGGCAACGTGGTACACAACCTGCGTACGGCCCGCTGGCATGGGGAAAATACGCCGTATCCGTGGGCGGAGTCGTTTAATGATTACGTGAAAGCGAATCTGACCTGGAAAGGTCCCCTGGCCGAGCATCCGCTGGTGAATTACATGACCCATGAGGGGGCCGCGTTGTCTAATCCAACGGCCGATCACTTCCTGCCATTGCTGTACGTGCTGGGTGCATGGGACGGCGAGGAACCGATTACCATTCCGGTTGATGGAATAGAAATGGGCTCGTTAAGTATGCTGTCAGTGGTGATTGGCGCGTAAACAGAGATAGTCCCGGCAGAGATGATGCTGCCGGGGCGGAATGTTACTCGATGAAAATATGCGGATAAAAGCGCGACAGATCCTGGGTGATTAGCGCCCGGTCTTCGCGAATGCCAATGCCGGCGGGCAGATCGTTAATCAGCCAGCTGCCGATGAGCGTGTAGTTATCGCCAAACTTCGGCAGGGGGTAGAATTCCTGGACGATTGTCCCTTCTTCTCCGTACGGCCCTTCTACCGCTTCCAGTACGTTGCCGTTCTCTATGATTGACACGTTTGCGCCTTCGCGGGAGAAGATTGGCTTGATAACGTACTTTTCCATCTCCGGGTGTGCATCTTCGCTGAAATATGCCGCCAGCAGATTCGGGTGGTTCGGGAACATCTCCCATAGCAGAGGCAGTAGCGCTTTGTTGGATATGATGCTCTTCCACGCTGGTTCCAGCCAGCGAACACCGGCATCTTCCAGCTTGGTAGAGAACATCTCACGCAGCATATACTCCCACGGATAGAGTTTGAACAGATTACCGATGACCTGGTCCTGCAGATCGGTAAACTGCCCTTTTTCGCCCAGGCCGATGTCTTCTATGTACAGGAATTCTGTTGCGATACCCGCTTCTGCGGCACAGTCCTGCAGATATTGTACGGTTCCGCGATCTTCAAGGGTATCGCGGCAGCAGGCCATATGCAGTAGCTGGAAACCGAACTGTTCACGCAGCTCGCCAAAGCGCGCGATCAGCTTCTCCTGCAGACTATTGAACTGGTCGCTGCCCTGTGGCAGCATGCCCGCATTGAGCTGATCTTCCATCCAGATCCACTGGAAGAAAGCCGCTTCATACAGGGATGTCGGCGTATCGGCGTTATTCTCCAGCAGCTTCGGTTCACCTACGCCGTCCCATGCCAGATCGAGACGCGAGTACAGCGAGGGCTGCCTGGTTTTCCATGACTGACGCACGAATCCCCAGGTATGTTTGGGGATGCGAAATTTCGCCATTAACTCATCGCTGGCGATAACTTTTTCCACCGCCTGCAGGCACATCTGATGTAGCTCTGCGGTGACATCTTCCAGCTTATCAACCTGCGTCAGCGTCAGTTTGTAATAGGCTTCTTCGCTCCAGTACGGCTCGCCGTACATAGTATGAAAGTTAAAGCCATATTCTGTCGCCTTATCGCGCCAGTCCGGGCGCTCGGTAATGCTGATTCTTTCCATGTCGCTTAGCCGCCCATTGAGCGTGAAGAAGACGAACTTGCCGAGCTACGCTGCATCGTGGACTGTTTAGCCACGGACTCACCGAACCCGCCGCGGGTCACGGTGCTGGTGGTGGCCGGTTTGGGCGCCATCGCGGTTTTCGGGACGTTCATGCTACGGCCAGGCTGCGCTGCGCCGTAGTTCTTACCGCTCGCGTCGGTATATTTACCATAGGCCGGGCTGGCCGGGTTTTTTGAGGTGAACAGCGGCTGTTGAGCCGCCATTCCGCCGCCCATCATCCGGCCCATCATATAGCCCGCCATCAGCGGCATCCAGAAGCTACCGCTGCTTTGCGCCTGGTTTTCCGTTGCTACGCCCGCCTGAGCTGGCGTTTGCTGACACTGGCCTTCGCCGAATTCGGCGACGCAATCTTCACGCGTGGCGTATTTCGGCGCGGTACGCTCAGCTTCTTTTAGCGCGTTATTGTAAGCGGTGGTGCACTCTGCGGATTTGCTCGGGTTAGCGGCGGAACAGTCATCGGCGTTTTGATACAGCGAAACCGTCTCATCGCTTTGTTCACAACCGGCGAGCATAAATACGGCTGTCACGGCAAGCGCGACAGGTGTTAAATGGCGCGCGCGCCAGCTTTTACGGAAAGAGGCGTGATTAATATTTTTTGTCCGTTTCATGTTTGTCTTCCTGGACCCAGTGGTATGTATGCGTTTTGTTAACGCTCAGGATAGAGGATGAGTGGTGGAAAATGAAGCGAAGAGGCGTGGAAAGCGGAGGATCTTTACGTTGCCTTACGTTTAACGCTTCGCTTACCCGGCTCGATAAGCGAAGCGCCCATGACGCAGGTTAGTGGCGGAACGGATTGCTACCGCTGGTGGTACGTGCTGATACCGGTTTTGCTGCAGCGGTGTTGCTATAGCCATCGGCGTTGGCATCCTGCTGTGGGTTTTCCGGCGCGACGCTATCCGGTGACGTCGGGACAGGTTTGCCGAGCGTGTTGTTTAGCGCGACCAGATCCTGTTCATTAAGCGTACCGAGCGCTGACTTGATGTTCAGTTCGTTGATCAGGTAGTTATAACGTGCGCTGGAGAGCTGCTGTTTGGCGTTATACAGCGTAGTGGTCGCATCCAGTACATCAACGATGGTGCGAGTACCGACGGAATAACCAGCTTCCATGGCGTCCAATGAACTCTGTGCGGAAACCACGGCCTGTTTGTAGGCCTTGATGCTGCTGATAGAGGCGTTCACGTTATTAAACGAAGAGCGAACGGTCTGCACGACGCTACGGTGCGCGCTCTCCAGTTGCTCGCTGGCGCCAACGAAATTGTACTGCGCTTGTTTCACCTGCGAGTTGACCATTCCACCCTGATACAGCGGCAGAGAGAAGCTCAGGCCAATTTGGTTCTGCCCGGCGTCGTTGTCACTACTCGTGCTCCTTGAACCGCTGTAGCGGTTATTCGACACCCCGGTGGACGCGCTCAGACTCAGGGTCGGCAGGTGACCATCCTGCGCCTGGCGAATTTCCTCGCGCGCCAGGTCCTGATTCAGGCGGGCCTGCAACAGCGACAGGTTGCGGTTTTCCGCTTCTTTCAGCAGCGTGTTAACCGCTGACGGCTTGTGCGTTTTAAAACCATCAACGTTCAGCGAAGCCAGCTCCGGGTAGTCGTTGCCGGTCACCTGGCGTAGTGCTTCTACGGCGTTGTCGAGGTCGTTACGCGCGGTGACTTCACTCGCCAGCACGGAGTCGTATTGTGAACGGGCGTTCTGGACGTCGGTAATGGCGACCAGACCGACATTAAAGCGTTGAGTGGTCTGATCCAACTGGCGGTAAATGGCCTGTTTCTGCGCTTCAATATAAGAGAGCGTATCAATAGCGGACAGAACGTTAAAATAGGCCGTCGCGGTGTTCAGGATCAGCGTTTGCTGGTCCATCTGATACGTGACGTCCTGAATACCGGCTGTTTTTTCCTGTAGCGTCAGCGAGTGCCACTTCGACATATCGAACAGGACCTGGGTTAATTGCAGCGAGCCGCTGGTGACGTTGGAGTTCTGATCTTTAGTATCCCGAAAGCCGCTGGTATAGGTATAATCCGCCCCCAGACCGAGTTGAGGTAATAATGGGCTACGCGCCTCGTTGATTTTTTCGAATGCGGCATCACGATCGGCTGCTGATTTACGCAGGTCAGGGTTACTGATACGCGCCTGTTGGTAGACCTGTATCAGGTTTTCTGCCTGACTCATGGCGCTAAAGCCAGCCAGACCCAGGCCCATAAGGATGGGAAAGAGTTTCTTCATTTGCATTCCTTGTTGTGAAGCCCTTAAAGCTAAGCAAATTCAAAAAATAAATGCTGATTGTATAGAGTCTGTTACCGTAAAAAGTTGGCGTTATGTGCCATGCGGCGGTAATTTGCACCAATCTAACATACAGGCCATCAAACGGCAGCCATACGCTCTATAAATTCATGGCCCCATATTCTACAGGATACCTAAATGAGCAATCCTAATCAGCAAGGGATAACCTTCTCGAAAAACGATGTAGAAATTATTGCACGTGAAACGCTTTATCGCGGTTTTTTTTCGCTCGATTTATACCGTTTCCGCCATCGCCTGTTTAACGGCAGTATGAGCGGCGAAGTCACGCGAGAAATTTTCGAGCGCGGACACGCCGCTGTCTTGCTACCCTTTGACCCGGTGCGTGATGAGGTTGTGCTTGTCGAGCAGATCCGTATTGCCGCCTATGATACGAGTGAGAGTCCATGGTTGCTCGAGCTGGTCGCCGGTATGATAGAAGAAGGTGAGTCCCCCGAAGAGGTCGCCCGCCGTGAAGCAGTCGAGGAGGCCGGGCTTGCGGTTGGTCGGGTTAAACCGGTTCTGAGCTATCTCGCCAGCCCTGGCGGCACCAGTGAGCGGTTATCTATTCTGGTAGGGGAAGTGGATGCCACGACGGCAAAAGGCATTCATGGTCTGGTCGAGGAAAATGAAGATATTCGGGTGCATGTGGTGAGCCGGGAACAGGCTTACCAGTGGGTAGAAGAGGGGAAGATCGACAACGCGGCTTCGGTCATCTCGCTGCAGTGGCTGCAGTTGCATTATCACAATTTACGAAATGAGTGGACAAAATGAAGCGTTATACACCTGACTTTCCTGAAATGATGCGCCTGTGTGAAACCAACTTTGCTCAGCTGCGCCGCCTGCTGCCGCGAACGGATGCGGCGGGCGAGAGGGTGAGTTATCAGGTGGGCGGCGCGCAATACCGATTAACGATCGTCGAGTCAACCCGCTACACTACATTAGTGGCGATTGAACAGACGGCGCCGTCGGTGAGCTACTGGAGTCTGCCGTCAATGACGGTTCGGCTCTATCACGACGCAATGGTTGCTGAAGTGTGTTCGAGTCAGCAGATCTTTCGCTTCAAAGCGAGATATGATTATCCTAATAAAAAGTTGCATCAACGCGACGAAAAGCATCAAATTAATCAGTTTCTGGCCGACTGGCTGCGTTACTGTTTAGCACATGGAGCGATGGCGATTCCGGTTTGTTAGCGTCGTGAAACCTAAGGACACCATTTGGAAAGCCTGTTAAACCTACCTTTGGCTGGTGAGGCCAGAGTCAGGATCTTACAAATTACTGATACTCACCTGTTTGCTGAAAAACACGAAACGCTGTTAGGCATCAATACCTGGGAAAGCTACCAGGCCGTTCTGGATGCGATTCATGCCTCACAGCGAGAATGCGACCTGATTGTCGCAACAGGCGATCTGGCGCAAGATCATTCCGCCGCGGCCTATCGGCATTTTGCTGAAGGCATCGCGAGTTTCGTCGCACCTTGCGTCTGGCTACCGGGTAATCATGATTTTCAGCCAGCCATGTACAGCACGTTGCAGGAATTGGGTATCTCCTCCGCTAAACGCGTATTACTGGGCGACCATTGGCAAATATTGCTGATGGATAGCCAGGTTTTTGGCGTGCCGCATGGCGAACTGAGCGATTTCCAACTGGAGTGGTTAGAGCAGAAGCTCGCGCAATCCCCTGACCGCCATACGTTGCTGCTGCTGCATCATCATCCTCTGCCATCAGGCTGTAGCTGGCTGGATCAGCATAGTCTGCGTAATGCCGGAGCGCTTGATTGCGTACTGAGCGCTTTTCCTCGCGTTAAGCATTTGCTGTGTGGTCACATTCATCAGGAACTGGATCTTGACTGGAACGGGCGGCGAATGATGGCGACACCTTCGACCTGCGTGCAGTTTAAGCCGCATTGCGCGAACTTTACGCTGGATACCGTTTCGCCTGGCTGGCGCTGGCTGGATCTGCATCCCGACGGCACATTGACCACTGAAGTTTGCCGCCTTGAAGGCGTGAAATTTCATCCGGATATTGCTTCAGAAGGATACTGATGTCTACGCTTCTCTATCTGCACGGTTTTAACAGTTCACCGCGGTCGGCAAAAGCGACGGCGCTGAAGGCGTGGCTGGCGCAGACTTATCCTGATATTTCGATGGTGATACCGGAGCTCCCGGTTTACCCCGCGCAAGCGGCTGAGCATCTTGAGGCCATTGTGCTGGAGCATGGCGGAGAGCCGTTGGGCATAGTGGGATCGTCGCTGGGGGGATATTACGCCACCTGGCTGTCGCAGTGTTTTATGCTGCCTGCGGTGGTGGTCAACCCGGCGGTGCGTCCGTTTGAACTGTTGAACAATTTTCTTGGCCCTAATGAGAATCCGTACACAGGGCAGCAATATGTGCTAGAGTCTCGCCATATTTACGATCTTAAAGTCATGCAAATTGACCCGCTGGAAGCGCCGGATTTAATCTGGTTATTGCAGCAAACGGGTGATGAAGTGCTTGATTACCGCCAGGCCGTTGATTATTTCGCCTCCTGCCGTCAAACGGTAGAGGAGGGCGGTAATCACGCATTTGTTGGCTTTGAAGATCATTTCACTCAGATTATCGATTTTCTGGGCCTGCGCTGAGCGGTTCAGAACGACCTACGAATACACCATGACGCAATCTTCATATAACGCTGATGCCATTGAGGTACTCACCGGGCTAGAGCCGGTTCGCCGCCGTCCGGGAATGTACACCGACACAACACGTCCAAACCATCTTGGTCAGGAAGTTATTGATAACAGTGTGGATGAGGCCCTGGCCGGCCACGCCAAACGCGTGGAAGTCATTCTTTATGCCGACCAGTCGCTGGAGGTTATTGACGACGGGCGCGGAATGCCGGTGGATATCCATCCTGAAGAAGGGGTGCCGGCGGTTGAGCTGATTCTTTGCCGCCTGCACGCGGGGGGAAAATTCTCCAATAAGAACTACCAGTTCTCCGGCGGTCTTCACGGAGTCGGCATCTCGGTGGTCAACGCTTTGTCGAAACGCGTTGAAGTTAACGTTCGTCGCGACGGTCAGGTTTATAACATCGCGTTTGAAAACGGCGATAAAGTAGACGATCTTCACGTCACAGGTACTTGCGGTAAGCGCAATACCGGCACCAGCGTGCGCTTCTGGCCGGACGAACGTTTTTTTGACAGCCCGCGTTTTTCCGTCTCGCGTCTCTCGCATTTGCTAAAAGCCAAGGCCGTTCTGTGTCCGGGCGTAGAGATTGTTTTCCGCGACCAGGTCAACAACAGCGAGCAGCGCTGGTGTTACGCTGACGGCCTTAACGACTATCTCTGTGAAGCGGTTAATGGTCTGCCGCTGCTGCCGGAAAAACCGTTCGTCGGCAACTTCTCCGGCGATACTGAAGCGGTTGACTGGGCGCTGCTGTGGTTGCCGGAAGGCGGCGAGCTGCTGACCGAAAGTTACGTTAACCTGATCCCGACGATGCAGGGCGGAACCCACGTTAACGGCCTGCGTCAGGGGCTGCTGGACGCCATGCGCGAGTTTTGCGAATACCGTAATATTCTGCCGCGTGGCGTGAAGCTGTCGGCGGAAGATATCTGGGATCGCTGCGCCTACGTGCTCTCGGTGAAGATGCAGGACCCGCAGTTTGCCGGGCAGACCAAAGAGCGCCTCTCTTCACGCCAGTGCGCTGCCTTTGTTTCCGGGGTGGTTAAAGACGCTTTCAGCCTGTGGTTAAATCAGAACGTCCAGTCGGCAGAATTGCTGGCGGAGATGGCGATTTCCAGCGCCCAGCGCCGCCTGCGTGCGGCGAAAAAAGTAGTGCGCAAAAAGCTGACCAGCGGTCCGGCGTTGCCGGGCAAGCTGGCGGACTGCACCGCGCAGGATCTGAACCGGACCGAACTGTTCCTTGTGGAAGGGGATTCGGCGGGCGGCTCCGCCAAACAGGCGCGCGATCGCGAATATCAGGCGATCATGCCGCTGAAAGGTAAGATCCTCAATACCTGGGAAGTCTCTTCTGATGAGGTGCTGGCGTCTCAGGAAGTGCATGATATTTCGGTCGCCATTGGCATCGATCCGGATAGCGATGATTTAAGCCAGCTGCGCTACGGAAAAATTTGTATTCTGGCGGATGCGGACTCCGATGGGCTGCATATCGCTACGCTGCTGTGCGCGCTGTTTGTCAGACACTTCCGTACTCTGGTAAAACACGGCCATGTCTATGTGGCGCTGCCGCCGCTGTACCGTATCGACCTCGGGAAAGAGGTTTACTACGCGCTGACGGAAGAAGAAAAAGCCGGCGTGCTGGAACAACTGAAGCGCAAGAAGGGGAAACCGAACGTGCAGCGCTTTAAAGGGCTGGGCGAGATGAATCCGATGCAGTTGCGTGAGACTACGCTGGATCCGAATACGCGTCGTCTGGTTCAGTTGGTGATTAACGATGAAGACGAGCAGCAGACGACCGCGGTTATGGATATGCTGTTAGCGAAGAAGCGTTCTGAAGATCGGCGTAACTGGCTGCAGGAGAAGGGCGATCTGGCGGAGCTGGACGGATAGCGGAAGAAAATCGGCCGGGAAAGCGGCCGATTTATTGGAGGGGCTTAAATACCGGGTTGCAGAATGCGAATGTTCATCTCCAGCACATCGCCTTTAACGGCTTCGCCGTAGGCTTTCATGTGCGGAGTCTGCAGGTGCGCTTCAAGATGCGCGACGCTTTCCCACTTCTCGACCATCACGATAGAATCCGGTGACGTGGTCTGAAAACTGACGCCAGCGGCGTGATCCACCAGCGGCGCATAGCCGTGGCAGCCTTCTTCCTGTAGCACTATTGGGGTAATTTTTGCGAACTGATCCAGCACTGCCTGACGATGGTGCTGGCCCGGGCGAGTGCGAATTTCAGCGATCACTGTCAACATGATTAACTCAACTCCTTCTGTGTGTATTCTCATCATACTTCAGGTTACCGAGGCGTTTGTGGCGTCGGCAGCCCAAACTATTTAGAGGCGTTGGCGTACAGTTAAGCAAAAATTTCAGCCAGATGCTTGCGATATTCTGCCGTATAACGCGGAACGTCAGGTGTTTTGATCACATCATTGGCGATGAAGGTCGGCAGGGGGCTCATCCCCAGGAACTGGTTGGCTTTATGGAACGGCAGATAAACGCCATCGACGCCAGCGCCGTGGAAGAATTGATCTTTATCGGTGAAGGCTTCCATTGGCGCGTTCCAGGTCAGAGAGAGCATGTATTTTTTGCCCTGGATCAGGCCGCCGGAACCATATTTCTTACTGGCGTCAGAGCGGGTACGGCCATCGCTGGCGTAGAGAGAACCATGCCCTTCGGTGAAGACGTCATCAATGTACTTTTTCACCGTCCACGGCGCGCCCATCCACCAGCCCGGCATCTGCCAGATAACCACATCAGCCCAGAGAAAGTTCCGCACCTGCTCTTTGATATCGTATGCGCTCTCGGCGCGGACGACTTTTACTTCGTGTCCGGCATCGCGCAGAAAGCCATCCGCGACCTCGGTCAGCGTGTCGTTCAACTGGCCATTAGAGTGGGCGAATTTTTTCGCGCCGTTGATAATCAGGATGTTGCTCATTTTTTATCCTCAACTTTTCGATTTTGACGATAATTTTATCCTCCCGAACGTGGCGGTAAATGAGCAAAATGTGCAAAATCTTTTGCATTTTTAGCAATAATGTCGCTACCAGCGAATCCGCGCTTCGAATCCGTCGTTCAGAGCGTTGCCGAAGCTGGTCGTCATACCGTGTAGCGTGGCGATACGTTTTACGATGGATAGCCCGAGACCGCTGCCGGGCTGCGCCTGTCCCGGCGGGCGATAAAAGCGTTCGCCGATACGCGCCAGGGCTTCGGGGCGGATACCCGGGCCGTTGTCGCGTACGTGAAATTCACGTGCCTCAAGGGTGATATCGACCTGGCTACCGGCAGGGCTATAGCGTACGGCGTTATCCAGGAGGTTACGCACCAGCAGGCTCAGCAGCAGCGGCTGGCCGCTTCGCGTGACGTTAACGGCGTTCAGGTGCAGGCGTAGCTCAATCCCGGCTTGCTGCGCGGGATGATACATCTCCATCACCGCCGACCGCAGCAGTTCATCAAAGGCGATACGCCGGACATCATCCAGTTGCGCCAGCGAATCCAGGCGCGATAACGTCAGCAACTGATCAACCAGGCGGCTTGCCCGATCGATGCTGTGATGGAGCTGCGCCAGCGCTTTATTCAGTCCCTGAGGATCATCCATTGAGAGCTGAGCGACTTCGGTCTGCACCTTTAGCGCCGCCAGCGGGCTGCGCAGTTCATGGGCGGCATCGGACGTGAAGCGACGTTCGCGGATCATGGCTTCATGCGTACGGGTGAAGAGCTGATTTAACGCGTCGACCAGCGGGCGAACTTCATTAGGGACGTTATCGTTATTGAGCGTTTCGGCGGAATCCGGCGCCCGACTCCGCAGCGTTCTGGCCAGCTTTTTCAGCGGCGCCAGTTCCCGACTGAGCAGCACAATGAGCAGCAAAAACATCAGCGGCAGGGCAACCAGCCAGGGAGTAAGCTGGGAAGTGACGATATCCAGCGCCATTTCGCGGCGGTAATCCGACTCCTGGCCCACCGCGATACGATGGCGGCCATCGCTGGTGGTCAGCCACAGGAAGCGCCATTCGTCGTCATCGTCGCGCAGATAGCCGTTGCTGAAACCCTCCCGGTCGCCGCCCCACAGAATATCCTGACCATTTTCACCATCGTTAAGCACCATTTTGCCGTTGGTGGTAAAGATAGCGAAAGCCAGGGCGTCATCGTCAAGATGACCGTGCTTTATCTTCTTTTTGGTCGGGAGTCGGGGAGTGAGGGGCTGCAGTTCGTCGAAACTCATCGCGCTAAGGCGGCGGGCGAACTGTAACTGCTGGGTGTCGAACAGCTTATCCAGCTTATCGGTAGTTTGTTGCCAGGCAACCACGCTGGCAATGCCCCAGGCGACGCTGGTCAATAGCAGAAAAAGCAGCGTCAAACGGACGCGTAAGCTGAGTTTTGCCAGCTTTTTCATGCCTCCCCCAGGGTGTAACCAATACCGTGAACGGTGCGAATAAAACCGCTGCCGAGCTTGCGGCGCAGATGATGTATGTGCACTTCTATCGCATTGCTGGAAACATCGTCATCCCAGTTATAGAGTTTTTCTTCGATCAGCGTGCGCGGTAATACGCGTCCGCCGTTGCGCATAAGCAGTTCCAGCAGGGCGAATTCCTTCGGTTTTAACGCCAGGTTCTCGCCATTCAGCGTGGCGGTGAGTCGGGTGGGATCGAGAATAACCTTCCCGTGACGCAATTCGCTGCAGCTTTGCCCGTGGGCACGACGGATTAACGCCTCCAGTCGCGCGGAGACTTCAATCAGCGCGAAAGGTTTACAAAGATAGTCATCGGCCCCGAGGCGCAGTCCTTCGACCCGCTGACTCAGCGCATCACGTGCGGTCAGGATCAGTACCGGTTCATGGCGGCCTTTGTCGCGCCATTCGCGCAGAATATCCAGCCCATCTATGCCGGGGAGAGTCAGGTCCAGAATAATGGCGTCATAGGGGGCGCTATACAGCGCGTTTTTCCCCGCCTCGCCGCGGGTAAACCAGTCGACGCTGAAGCCCATTTTGCCCAGCCCGGCTTTGATGCCGTCACCGATCAGTTTGTCATCTTCCACCAGTAAAATGCGCATTCGTCTGCTCCTGTTTCCCGCCGATATTTCAGCAGTAAAGCGTGTTGCGGCGCGCATTGTACAGGAATAAATTTTATTTTTTCCGCTTAAGAAGTTGTTAAGTTTTGCCCGGTGTAATAGCGGCGACATAAACATAAAGGGAGAACATATCATGAAGAATATCGCCGCAATGACCGCTATCATCGCTTTAATTTCCATGCCAGTGCTGGCGGTTGAACAGGGCGGATTTTCCGGCCCAGGCTCGACGCCATCCAGCCAGACGAGCACGCAAAACGGCGGGGTTATTGGCCCGAATGGCAGCATCACCACCGTCGCCAATGCGAAAACGCTGCGCGACGATACCTGGGTCACCCTGCGCGGCAAGATCGTGGAGCGTATTTCCGACGACCTGTATAAATTTCAGGACAGCTCCGGTACCGTCAACGTCGATATCGACCATAAACGCTGGAATGGCGTAACTGTGACGCCGCAGGATACGGTCGAAATTCAGGGCGAAGTCGATAAAGACTGGAATTCGGTGGAAATCGACGTTAAGCAGATTCGTAAAATTGCGCAATAACCTGTCGTCGCCATTCCATGCCGGGGCATAAGTCGGGCTTGCGCAGCCAAAACCGGCGAAATATGCATCCTCAACCGGTTTAACGCCCTGTGACTCAGGGCGTTAGATAGGGTATTATCGCCGGTAGTTTTGCCGTCCGATCGGTCGGTATGCAGATTGAGGATTCACGATTAATGAGCGATATGGCAGAGCGCCTTGCGCTGCATGAATTTACGGAAAACGCTTACCTGAACTACTCCATGTACGTCATCATGGACAGGGCGTTGCCGTTTATTGGCGATGGCCTGAAGCCGGTTCAGCGTCGCATCATCTATGCGATGTCTGAACTGGGGCTGAACGCCAGCGCGAAGTTCAAAAAGTCCGCCCGTACCGTCGGCGACGTGCTGGGTAAATACCATCCGCACGGCGATAGCGCATGCTATGAAGCGATGGTCTTAATGGCCCAACCCTTTTCCTACCGCTATCCTCTGGTCGATGGCCAGGGGAACTGGGGCGCGCCGGACGATCCTAAATCCTTTGCCGCAATGCGTTATACCGAGTCCCGTTTGTCGAAGTACGCTGAACTGCTGCTGAGCGAGTTGGGACAGGGCACCGTTGACTGGATACCGAACTTTGACGGCACCCTGCAGGAGCCGAAGATGCTGCCTGCGCGTCTGCCAAATATTCTGCTGAACGGCACTACCGGTATTGCTGTCGGGATGGCGACGGATATTCCGCCGCACAATCTGCGTGAAGTGGCTAAGGCCGCCATAGCGCTGATTGAAAAACCACAGACCTCGCTGGACGAACTGCTGGATATTGTGCAGGGCCCGGATTACCCGACCGAGGCGGAGATCGTTACCCCGCGCGCTGAAATTCGTAAAATCTACCAGAATGGTCGCGGTTCGGTGCGTATGCGGGCTGTGTGGACGAAAGAGGATGGCGCGGTGGTGATTAGCGCACTGCCGCATCAGGTTTCCGGCGCTCGCGTGCTGGAACAGATCGCCGCCCAGATGCGCAATAAAAAGCTGCCGATGGTTGACGATCTGCGCGATGAATCGGATCACGAAAATCCGACCCGTCTGGTTATCGTCCCGCGCTCTAACCGCGTGGATATGGAGCAGGTGATGAACCACCTGTTTGCGACGACCGATCTGGAAAAGAGCTATCGTATCAACCTCAATATGATCGGCCTTGATAACCGTCCGGCGGTGAAAAACCTGCGCGAAATCCTCGCTGAGTGGCTGACCTTCCGCCGTGATACCGTGCGTCGTCGCCTTAACTATCGCCTGGAAAAAGTCCTCAAGCGCCTGCATATCCTTGAAGGTTTGCTGGTGGCGTTCCTCAATATCGATGAAGTTATCGAAATTATCCGCCACGAAGATGAACCGAAACCGGCTCTGATGGCGCGTTTCGGTATCAGCGAAACCCAGGCGGAAGCGATTCTGGAGTTAAAACTGCGCCATCTCGCCAGACTGGAAGAGATGAAGATCCGCGGTGAGCAGAGTGATCTGGAAAAAGAGCGTGACCATTTGCAGGCTATTCTGGCGTCTGAACGTAAGATGAATAATCTGCTGAAGAAAGAGCTGCAGGCTGACGCCGACGCCTTTGGCGACGATCGCCGCTCGCCGTTACGCGAGCGCGAAGAAGCGAAAGCGATGAGCGATCACGATATGCTGCCGTCTGAGCCGGTTACGATTGTACTGTCGCAGAGCGGCTGGGTGCGTAGTGCCAAAGGTCACGATATTGATGCGCCGGGATTAAACTATAAATCGGGCGACAGTTTTAAATCCGCGGTGAAAGGGAAGAGCAATCAACCGGTGGTCTTTATCGACTCCACCGGGCGCAGTTATGCGATTGATCCGATTACGCTACCCTCGGCGCGCGGTCAGGGCGAGCCGCTTACCGGCAAATTGACGCTGCCGCCGGGGGCGACGGTTGAACATATGCTGATGGAAGCGGATGAGCAGAAACTGCTGCTGGCTTCCGACGCAGGATACGGATTTATTTGTACCTTCAATGATCTGGTTGCCCGCAATCGCGCCGGTAAGACGTTGCTTAGCCTTCCCGATAATGCGCACGTAATGCCGCCGCTGGTGATTGAAGACGAATCCGATATGCTGCTGGCGATTACCGCTGCCGGGCGGATGCTGATGTTCCCGGTCAGCGATCTGCCGCAGTTGTCGAAAGGTAAAGGCAACAAGATTATCAATATTCCGGCGGCGGAAGCGGCTGCGGGCCAGGACGGTCTGGCGCATCTGTTTGTTCTGCCGCCGCAAAGCACGCTGACTATTCACGTCGGCAAACGGAAAATCAAACTCCGTCCGGAAGAGCTGCAAAAAGTGACCGGCGAGCGTGGCCGTCGCGGCTCATTGATGCGCGGATTGCAGAAAATCGACCGGGTAGAGATTGATTCACCGCGTCGCGCCTCCGCGGGCGAGAGTGAAGAGTAAGATGCGCCTTCCTGGCCGTCAGGCCGGGGAGGCGAATATTTACCGCAAAATCGTTGTTTATTCAGGCATTGCGATTAACAATGTCCCTCCGGGGAACCGGTGCTGGCCTGAATTAAGCTATGGCGTCAATAATTTGCCAGGCAGCGAGTATAATTCTAAGCGGTTTGGGCTTCAGAGGTAGCTATGCTATTTATTTTTCGACTAATAATCGTTGTTATCTATTGTATTTTGGTGTGTATCTTCGGTTGTATTTATTGTTTGTTCAGTCCGCGTAATCCTAAACATGTTGCCACCTTTGGTCGTCTGTTTGGTAAATTATCACCGGTTTTCGGCCTGAAGGTAGAACTGCGCAAGCCAGCCGATGCGGAAAGCTACGGCAACGCCATCTATATCGCTAACCACCAGAATAACTATGATATGGTGACGGCATCGAATATTGTGCAGCCGCCGACCGTGACGGTGGGGAAAAAGAGCCTGGCGTGGATCCCTTTTTTCGGTCAGTTATACTGGTTGACGGGGAACCTGTTAATTGACCGTAATAATCGGGCGAAAGCGCATGGCACCATTGCGGAAGTGGTGAACGCGTTTAAAAAGCGCAACATTTCTTTTTGGATGTTTCCGGAAGGGACCCGCAGCCGTGGTCGCGGCCTGCTGCCTTTTAAAACCGGCGCTTTTCATGCGGCTATCGCGGCCGGTGTGCCGATTATTCCGGTGTGCGTATCGAATACATCGAATAAAATTAATCTCAATCGCCTGAATAACGGTCTGGTTATTGTGGAAATGCTGCCGCCGGTGGATACCAGCCAGTACGGGAAAGAGGGGGTTCGTGCGCTGGCGACTCACTGTCGCGAACTGATGTCCGCCAAAATTGCTGATCTGGACAAAGAAGTTGCCGAGCGTGAAGCAGCTGGAAAGATATAACACGGCAAACGCCGCGCGCGTATTGCTGGCGGGAAACGAATTCCCTTGTTAATTAGTCAGTATCTCATGGAGTTAATATGTCACTCAGTCGGCGTCAGTTTATTAAGGCTTCAGGCGTAGCGCTGTGCGCAGGCGCCGCGCCGCTGAAGGCACAGGCTGCGGATCAGCAGCCTGCGCTACCGATTCCTCCTCTGCTGGAATCCCGTCGTGGTCAGCCGCTGTTTTTGACGCTGCAGCGCGCGCACTGGTCGTTTACTCCCGGCACTCGCGCGTCGGTATGGGGCATCAACGGCCGCTATATGGGGCCAACCATTCGCGTCTGGAATGGCGACGATGTGAAGCTGATATACAGCAACCGTCTGACTGAAAATGTCGCGATGACGGTCCGTGGTTTGCAGGTTCCTGGGCCGTTGATCGGCGGCCCGGCGCGCATGATGTCGCCGAATGCTGACTGGGCCCCGGTACTGCCGATTCGGCAAAGCGCGGCGACGCTGTGGTATCAGGCCAATACGCCAAATCATATGGCCAGACAGGTCTATAACGGCCTCGCCGGGATGTGGCTGGTGGAAGATGAAGTGAGTAAGAACCTGCCGATCCCTAACCACTACGGCGTTGATGATTTCCCGGTGATTATTCAGGACAAGCGGCTGGATAACTTCGGCACGCCTGAATATAGCGAGCCCGGCAGCGGCGGCTTCGTCGGCGATACGTTGCTGGTGAACGGTGTCCAGGGGCCGTTCGTTGAGGTGTCGCGCGGCTGGGTGCGTCTGCGTTTATTGAATGCCTCCAACTCTCGTCGCTACCAGCTACAGATGAGCGATGGTCGACTGCTGCACGTGATCTCTGGCGATCAGGGGTTGCTTCCGGCGCCTGTCTCACTGAAGCAGCTGTCGCTGGCGCCCGGCGAGCGACGGGAAATTCTCGTCGATATGACCGACGGCGAGGAAGTGTCGATTACCTGTGGGGAAGCGGCCAGTATTGTCGATCGTATTCGCGGCTTCTTCGAACCATCGAGCATCCTGATTTCAACGCTTATTCTGACCTTGCGGCCGACGGGGCTGTTGCCGCTGGTGACGGATAGTCTGCCGGTGCGTCTGCTGCCAACGGAAATTTTGACCGGCGTACCGATTCGTAGCCGCGATATCACCCTGGGTGATGATCCGGGGATTAATGGGCAGTTATGGGATCCGCGGCGGATTGATATTACCGCGCAGCAGGGGACCTGGGAGCGCTGGACGGTGCGTGCCGACCTGCCTCAGTCGTTCCATATTGAAGGCGTGATGTTCCAGGTGCGTAACGTCAACGGCGCTGCGCCATTCCCGGAGGATCGCGGCTGGAAGGATACCGTCTGGATCGATGGGCAGGTTGAACTCTTAGTGTACTATGCCCAGCCTTCATGGCCGCACTTCCCGTTCCAGTACTTAAGTCAGACGCTGGAGCTTGCTGACCGTGGCTCAATTGGCCAGCTTCTGGTAAACCCGGCAGCGTAATGTAATGTATTTCGCCCCGGCCGCATCCGGCCGGGCGCGCAAAAACCTCCTTCATTCTCTCCTCGTTCCGGCTTATAATCGCCGCCCTTTTTGATTATTTTTTTATCATTTTTCCCGGAAGCCATATGAGCGCAACATCCCTGATCCAACCGGATCGTGACCTTTTTTCCTGGCCGCAGTACTGGGCTGCCTGCTTCGGCCCTGCGCCGTTTTTGCCAATGTCGCGAGAAGAGATGGATCAACTTGGCTGGGATAGCTGCGACATTATCCTGGTGACCGGCGATGCCTACGTCGATCATCCCAGTTTCGGCATGGCGATTTGCGGGCGTATGCTGGAATCTCAGGGTTTTCGCGTGGGGATTATTTCCCAGCCGGACTGGAATACTAAAAACGATTTTATGCGTCTGGGGAAACCGAATCTGTTTTTTGGCGTAACCGCTGGCAACATGGATTCGATGATCAACCGCTACACCGCCGACCGTAAGCTCCGTCATGACGACGCCTATACGGCGGGCAACGTTGCCGGAAAACGTCCGGATCGCGCGACGCTGGTATATACCCAGCGCTGTAAAGAGGCGTGGAAGGATGTGCCGGTGATCCTCGGCGGTATCGAAGCCAGCCTGCGCCGTACCGCGCATTATGACTACTGGTCTGATACTGTACGACGTTCGGTGCTGGTGGATTCGAAAGCGGACATGCTGATGTTCGGCAACGGCGAACGCCCGCTGGTGGAAGTGGCGCACCGCCTGGCTGCTGGCGAGCCTATCGGGCATATCCGCGATGTGCGCAACACCGCCATTATGGTCAAAGATGCGCTGCCGGGCTGGAGCGGGGTGGATTCCACGCGTCTGGATACGCCGGGGAAAATTGACCCGATTCCGCATCCTTACGGCGAAGATTTACCTTGTTCTGATAACAAAACCGTTGCGCCGCCAAAACAGGAAGCGAAGCGCGTCACCGTGCAGCCGCCGCGGCCGAAACCGTGGGAGAAAACCTACGTCCTGCTGCCATCCTTTGAGAAGGTCAAAGGCGACAAGGTGCTCTATGCTCATGCATCGCGTATTTTGCACCATGAAACGAACCCCGGCTGCGCCCGCGCGCTGATGCAGAAACACGGTGAACGCTATATCTGGATTAATCCGCCTGCCATTCCGCTCTCTACCGAAGAGATGGATAGCGTCTTTGCGCTGCCGTATCAGCGCGTTCCGCATCCAGCATACGGTGATGCGCGGATTCCGGCTTATGAGATGATTCGTTTCTCCATTAATATCATGCGCGGCTGCTTTGGCGGGTGTTCCTTCTGCTCGATTACCGAGCATGAGGGACGTATTATTCAGAGCCGTTCCGAAGATTCGATTATTAATGAAATCGAAGCCATTCGCGACACAGTTCCCGGTTTTACCGGCGTGATTTCCGATCTCGGCGGGCCGACGGCCAACATGTATATGTTGCGCTGCAAGTCGCCGCGCGCCGAGCAAACCTGCCGCCGTCTGTCATGCGTTTATCCCGATATCTGCCCGCATATGGATACCAACCATGAGCCGACGATTAATCTCTATCGCCGGGCACGCGATCTGAAAGGCATCAAAAAGATCCTGATAGCCTCCGGGGTGCGTTACGACATCGCCGTTGAAGATCCGCGCTATATTAAAGAGCTGGCGACCCATCATGTGGGCGGTTATCTGAAGATTGCCCCTGAACATACCGAAGCGGGACCGCTGTCGAAGATGATGAAGCCGGGAATGGGCAGCTATGACCGCTTTAAAGAGCTGTTTGATCTTTACTCTAAACAGGCCGGGAAGGAGCAGTATCTGATCCCCTATTTTATCTCCGCCCACCCCGGTACACGTGACGAAGATATGGTGAATCTGGCGCTGTGGCTGAAGCGTCATCGTTTCCGTCTGGATCAGGTGCAGAACTTCTATCCGTCGCCGTTGGCGAACTCGACCACCATGTATTACACCGGTAAGAACCCGCTGGGTAAAATTGGCTATAAGAGTGAGGACGTGGTGGTGCCGAAGGGTGACAAGCAGCGCCGTTTGCACAAAGCGCTGCTGCGCTATCACGATCCGGCCAACTGGCCGCTGATCCGCCAGGCGCTGGAAAGCATGGGCAAGAAGCATCTGATTGGTTCGCGTCGCGACTGTCTGGTGCCGTCTCCGACGCTGGATGAGATGCGTGAAGCGCGGCGCCAGAACCGCAATACCCGCCCGGCGCTGACGAAGCATACGTCGGCAGGACACCCGCGATCGAACGGCGGGGCGATGGCGACGAAGCCCATAAAACGCGGTAAGGCCGCCAGTCGTTAACCCTGCGGCATTACCGGCGGGGCGTCGTTTACCTGGCTGACAAAATCGTCGGCCATCGGCCGGATAAACGACGCGCCATTCGGCTTTTTTACGGTCTAACCGCCGAACTGATCCGGGTCCGGCCCCAGGCGCTTGTTCTGATCCAGTTTCGCGATTTCACTCAGCTCATCTTTGTCGAGACGGAAGTCCCAGACATTAAAGTTCTCAGCGATACGCGATGGCGTCACGGATTTGGGGATCACCACCAGGCCGTTGTCGAGATGCCAGCGAATGACGATTTGCGCCGGCGTTTTGCCGTATTTATCCGCCAGTTGGTGGATGATTTTCTGATCAAATACCCCTTCGCCCCCCTGGGCCAGCGGGCTCCAGGACTCGGTCTGGATTTTATGCATCGCGTTCCAGGCGTGAAGCTGACGCTGTTGCAACAGAGGATGAAGCTCAATCTGATTCACCACCGGAGTGACGCCGGTTTCATCAATCAGCTTTTGCAAATGATGAACCTGGAAATTACAGACGCCGATGCTTTTTGCCAGCCCCTGCTGCTGGAGGGCAATTAAACTTTTCCAGGCATCAACGTAATGGTTAGTCGCCGGAACCGGCCAGTGAATTAAATATAAATCGACGTAGTCGAGTTTGAGTTTTTTCAGACTTTCCTGTAGCGCTTCATGAGGATGCTTTTGATCGTCATTCCACAATTTGGTGGTAACGAACAGTTCATCGCGGGCGACGCCAGCGTTGCTTAGCGCATTGCCGACGCCAGTTTCGTTTTGGTATACGGCGGCGGTGTCAAATAAGCGATAACCGACTTCCAGCGCCTTATGAATGGCGGAGACGACTTCCTCGTTGTCTGCTTTCCACACGCCGAGCCCTAACTGCGGCATCAGGTTGCCGTCGTGTAGTTTTATAACGGTTGGATGTGTCATGCCTTCCTCCTGTTAATGAAACTCAGCGGAATAAATTCCGCTGAGGCGTAGCATTAAGTCTGGACGAAATAGCTAAAAACGGTAGCTAAACATCTCCTCTTTCCGTGCATTCAGGCAAAGAGGGGGCGATTTTAGCGGGCCGCTTCGTAAATCCGGCGGCTGACGTCCAGCGTAATATCCTGGTTTTCACCCAGGTGGGTCATGCCGTGCTCTTCCAGTTTAGCCAGTAGCGCCGGGATAGTGCTACCATCCAGACCGTAGGCGGAAAGGCGAGTCGGGACGCCCATTTGCTCGAAGAAGTTGCGCGTCGCCGCGATAGCCGCGTCGATCCGTTGCGCGTCAGAACCTTCGGTAATGTTCCAGACGCGGGCAGCGTATTGCAGCAGTTTGGCACGCTTCGCGTCGCGTTTTTCATGCCACAGGGCGGGCAGGACGATAGCCAGCGTCTGGCCGTGATCGAGCCCGTGCATTGCGGTCAGTTCATGTCCCAGCATATGCGTTGCCCAGTCCTGCGGCACACCGGCGCCGATCAGGCCGTTCAGCGCCTGGGTCGCGGCCCACATAATGTTGGCGCGCACGTTGTAGTTTTCCGGCTCTTTCAGCGCCTTCGGACCCTCTTCAATCAGCGTCAGCAGAATGCCTTCGGCGAAGCGGTCCTGGATTTTGCCGTCAACCGGATACGTGACGTACTGCTCAACGGTATGGACAAAGGCGTCAACCACGCCGTTGGCGACCTGGCGCGGCGGCAGGGTATAGGTGTATACCGGATCCAGAATAGCGAAGAGCGGTTGTACAAAGGGGGACATAAACGCGCGTTTGTCACCGGTGGTTTTGCGTGAGATTACCGCGCCTTTATTGGATTCGGAACCGGTCGCCGGGAGCGTCAGTACCGATCCCATGGGAATGGCGCGGGTAATTTTTCCACCGTAGGTTTCGAGGATTTCCCATGGATCGATGCTGGGGTCATAGTGCGCCGCGGCGGCAATGAATTTAGTCCCGTCGAGAACGGAACCGCCGCCGACCGCCAGTAAAAACGTGATCTTTTCCTCGCGCGCTATTTTTACTGCGTTCATCAGCGTTTCGTAGGATGGATTCGGCTCGATACCGCCAAATTCCAGGACGTCCATATCACTCAGTGCGCTCAGTACTTGATCAAGCACGCCGGTTTTTTTCACGCTACCGCCGCCATAGGTGACAAGCACGCGCGCATCCGCCGGGATTTGAGCGCGCAGATTGTCAATCGCGCCCTTACCGAACAAAATGCGGGTTGGGGTATGTAGGTCGAAATTATTCATGGCTGGTGCCCTCAAATAGAATGGAACTGCCAGCAGAGACGATATCTCTGCCAGATGACGGACATTGTGGTCCCCAGGGGCATTCGTCTCAATGCACATTCCTGCCGTTGTCTTGCCCATTTCTCCTTCAGGCTGGAGAAATACCGCGGAAATGCGCACAATGCGGAGGTCGAAAAACGTTCGGAGAAGCATGAAAAATGAATCGCGCCGAGATATGTCAACTATTAACAGAAAAAGTTAATAATCTGAAAGATAAAGAAGAAATACACAGTGGTGTGCTACCGGATATTCGCCTGTTGTACGGTACGCAGCCGGGAACGCGTACGCCGGTAATGTACCAGCCGGGGATCGTTTTTCTCTTTTCCGGGCATAAAATTGGTTATATTAACGAACGGACATTCCGGTATGACGCTAATGAATATCTGTTGCTCACGGTGCCGCTACCGTTCGAGTGCGAAACCTTTGCTACGCCGGAAGTCCCGTTGGCAGGGATTCGGCTCAATGTCGATATTCTGCAACTCCAGGAGTTGCTGATGGATATTGGGGAAGATGAGCAGTTTCAGCCACCGATCGCGTCGAGCGGGATCAACTCGGCGGTTCTCTCCGAAGAGATTTTGTGTGCGGCGGAGCGCCTGCTGGATGTCATGGAACGCCCGCTGGACGCGCGTATTCTTGGCAAACAGATTGTGCGTGAAATCCTTTATCACGTGCTGACCGGCCCCTGCGGCGGTGCGCTGCTGGCGCTGGTCAGCCGGCAGACTCACTTCAGCCTGATTAGCCGGGTGCTCAAGCGAATCGAAAGTCAGTACACTGAAAACCTGAGCGTCGACCAACTGGCGGCGGAAGCCAATATGAGCGTCTCGGCGTTCCATCATAACTTTAAGTCGGTCACCAGCACCTCTCCGCTGCAATATCTGAAAACCTACCGTTTGCATAAAGCGCGCATGCTGATGATCCACGATGGCATGAAGGCCAGCGCCGCGGCGATGCAGGTCGGTTATGAAAGCGCGTCGCAGTTTAGCCGCGAGTTTAAGCGTTACTTCGGCATGACGCCGGGAGAAGACGCGGCGCGGATCAGGACGATTCAGGGAATGTGATGAGCCACGCCGGGCGGCGAAGTGATGCCGTCCCGGTCACGTTTCAGGCGTTGCAGTATTTCTTTTTGAGCACCACGATAACCGTGCCGAGCAGCCCGGCAATCAGCAGCGCAATGGGCAGAATCATCAGGCAGGTCATGACCTGATCTTCATGGCGCTTAACGAAAGGAATCATGCTGAGCGCATAGCCCAGACCGGTGACCACACACACCCACAGCAGTGCGCTCAGCCAGTTAAAGAACTGAAAACGGCGGTTAGGTAACCCAGAAATCCCGGCCATCGTCGGCAACAACGTCCGAACGAATGCCAGGAAACGCCCGGCAAGCAGCGCCAGCAGGCCGTGCCTGTCAAACATGCAGGTTGCCCGCTGATGGTACTTATGCGGCAGATGGCCGAGCCAGCGCTTAACGGTGACGGTATTTCCCAGCCAGCGCCCCTGAGCGTAGCTCAGCCAGCAACCGAGGCTGGCCGCCGCGGTTAAAATAGCGACAGTAGGTACAAAGCCCATCACGCCTTTGGCTATCAGTGCGCCGGCCAGCAGTAGCAGACTATCGCCCGGCAGAAACGAGGCCGGTAGCAGGCCGTTTTCTAAAAACAGGGTTGCGAACATGACCAGATATACAACACCCACAACGTGGGGATTTGCCAATGCGGCAAAATCATGCTGCCACAGTGCGGCGACAATTTCTTGAATGACAACCATGGACTTTCCTAAGTGGTACCGTATTTTTTATTTAGTGTACTCCTGAAGAGGCCTGAGCACCTTGATCCCGGGCGCAACTAAAGCGGGCGCCTCTTTTAAAAACGTCCGCTATTGTTGCCACCCGATGCACTTTACACGATACGCGCAAAGCCCGCCGCTAAATCATCCCGTAGATCGGTAACATTTTCTAACCCGATATGTACGCGAATCAGCGTACCAGTGAAATCAACGTCAGCATCCGGGCGGATCGCGGCGATTTGTTCCGGCTGGTTGGCTAAAATCAGCGATTCAAAGCCGCCCCAGGAGTAGGCCATGCTGAATAAGCTGAAGTGGTCCAGATAGGCGGAGAGCTCGTCGTCAGTCAGTCTTTTATTGAGCACGAAAGAGAACAGTCCGCTGCTACCGGTAAAATCACGCTTCCAGAATTGATGGCCTTTGCTGCCAGGCAGAGCCGGGTGATTGACGCGCGCCACCTGCGGGTGCTGCGCCAGCCATTCGGCAATATACAGGCTGCTTTCATGGTGCTGACGCAGGCGAACGGCTAAGGTGCGCAGGCCGCGGCTGGTCATATAGGCGGTATCGGCATCAAGCATTTGCCCCATCAGATAGGCGTTTTCCCGCAACTGATCCCAACAGCGTTCATTGGCAACCGCGGTACCGACCATTCCGTCCGAATGGCCAATCAGGTATTTGGTACCCGCCTGAATAGAGATATCAACGCCGAAATCCAGCGCTTTAAACAGCACCCCCGCCGCCCAGGTGTTGTCGATCATGATAATCGCTTCGGGGGCGACACTGCGTACCGCCGCGACGATCGCCGGTACGTCATGCACTTCCATAGTGATCGAGCCGGGAGATTCCAGAAACACCACGCGGGTATTGGGCTGCACCAGACGGGCGATATCACCGCCGATCAGCGGGTCGAACCAACTGGTGGTTACGCCAAGCCTGGCGAGAATTTTGGTGCAAAAATCCTGGCTGGGCTCGTAGGCGGTGTTGGTCATCAATATATGGTCGCCCTGTTCGACAAAGGCCAGAATCGTATTGGCGACCGCCGCCGCGCCGCAGGGGAAGAGGGCACAGCCGGCGCCGCCTTCCAGTTCGCACATGGCTTCCTGCAGTGAAAAGTGGGTCAGGGTACCGCGGCGACCGTAAAACAGTTCGCCTTTGGCCCGATTGCGCGTGGCGTGCTTTTTCGCTTCGACGGTGTCGAAAACCAGCGATGACGCCCGCTGGATGACGCTATTTACTGAACCTTGAGTATATTTTTTGCTGCGTCCGGCGTGAACCAGCGTAGTATCAAGATGCTTATCAGTCATGTTCTGACAACCTATTTTTATACATCTGGACGTCTAAACTAACATGAATACCTGATTGTGTACCGGGCAATGGAGGATACAGGTAAAAATTTTACCAATCCCGGGGTCAGCAGCGTTTTACTATGTCAGCGCAAGGAAAAGAAATCTGATTTGCTGCACAGTGTAAATACTAATGAGAACCACTATCAATTCAATGTCGTTTTGATATTATTGTGCTCAGATTTTGTGATTTACGTCCTGGAGATAGAGTGTGGGTAATAATTTGATGCAGGCGGATCTCTCCGTTTGGGGTATGTACCACCATGCCGACATTGTTGTTAAGATAGTGATGATCGGCCTGATTCTGGCGTCGGTAGTGACATGGGCTATCTTTTTCGGCAAAGGTGCAGAGATCCTCGCCAGCAAGCGCCGCCTGAAGCGTGAACAGCAACAGGTTGCTGAAGCGCGCTCTCTCGACCAGGCCAGCGATATCGCTAACGCTTTCCCGGCCAAAAGCCTGACTTCGCAGCTGATCAATGAAGCGCAGAACGAGCTGGAGCTCTCCGCGGGTTCTGAAGATAACGAAGGCATTAAAGAACGTACCGGCTTCCGGCTGGAACGCCGCGTTGCGGCGGTGGGGCGTTATATGGGCCGTGGTAACGGTTATCTGGCGACTATCGGCTCGATTTCCCCGTTTGTCGGCCTGTTTGGTACCGTCTGGGGGATCATGAACAGCTTTATCGGTATCGCGCAGACCCAGACCACCAACCTGGCGGTTGTCGCTCCGGGGATTGCGGAAGCGCTGCTGGCAACGGCGATTGGCCTGTTTGCCGCGATTCCGGCGGTGGTTATCTATAACGTTTTTGCGCGTATGATTGCCAGCTATAAAGCCTCTCTTGGCGATGTCGCCGCCCAGGTGCTGCTGCTGCAAAGCCGCGATCTTGACCTGAGTGCCAGCGGCGTCAAACCGGTGCGTACCGCCCAGAAACTCCGCGTAGGTTGATGCTTTATGGCGATGCATTTTAACGAAAACCTTGATGATAACGGCGAAATGCATGACATCAACGTGACGCCGTTTATTGACGTTATGCTGGTGCTGTTGATCATCTTTATGGTGGCGGCGCCGCTGGCCACCGTTGACGTGAAAGTTAATCTCCCGGCCTCGTCAAGTCAGCCGCAACCGCGTCCTGAAAAGCCGATTTACCTGTCGGTGAAAGCCGATAAAACGATGTTCCTCGGTAACGATCCGATCACCGAAGAGAGCCTGGTAACGTCTCTGGATGCGCTGACAGAAGGGGATAAAGACACTACCGTGTTCTTCCGCGCGGATAAAACCGTGGACTACGAAACGATGATGAAAGTCATGGATATCCTGCATCAGGCCGGTTATCTGAAGATCGGTTTGGTGGGTGAAGAAACCGTAAAAGCGAAGTAGCGCCCCTTCAGTACGTCTCCCCAGGCTGGCCTTGTGCCAGCCTTTTTCGTTTTTCCCGGCCTGCTTCTGTGGGGAATCTGTTGCTATACCGTTGTTCTGTTGCGATATAATGCCGTCCGTTTTCATTCACTAACGGGATTTTATGGAACGCTTTCTGGAAAATGCTATCTACGCCTCGCGCTGGTTGTTAGCACCGGTCTATTTTGGCCTTTCGCTTGGGTTGATTGCACTGACAATCAAATTTTTTCAGGAGATCGTCCACATACTGCCGCATATTTTTAGCGTCAGTGAGTCGGATATGATTCTGACCCTGCTATCGTTGGTCGATATGACCCTGGTGGGCGGTTTGCTGGTCATGGTGATGTTTTCCGGTTATGAAAATTTTGTCTCACAGTTGGATATTAACGAAGGTAAAGAGAAGCTTAGCTGGCTGGGAAAAATGGATGCCACTTCGCTGAAAAATAAGGTTGCCGCTTCAATCGTGGCGATCTCCTCCATTCATCTGCTGCGGGTCTTTATGAATGCGCAAAATGTCCCGGATAATAAACTGATGTGGTACGTCATTATTCACCTGACCTTTGTGCTGTCGGCCTTTGTGATGGGTTATCTCGATCGTCTGAGCAAAGTGAAATACTGATCTTTGCTCTCCCGACGCCTTTCGGTCGTCGGGTTTTCTTCTGCCTTTTCCCTGGTTTCTGCTTCGCAACGCTGGCGCATGTCCGGGCTTCTGCTTTGCTTAAAGGGGAGCTTAATGACGGAGGAAACGCGATGACACGACTGACGGCCAACGATTTTCCGCAAGAGTTGCTGGCGTATTATGACTACTATGCCCACGGCAAAATCAGCAAACGCGAGTTTATTCAGCTAGCCGGGAAATACGCGGTAGGCGGGATGACCGCGCTGGCGCTGTTTAATCTGCTAAAGCCTAACTATGCTCTGGCGCAGCAGGTGGCGTTTACCGACCCGGATATCCGTCCGGAATATATTCACTATCCTTCTCCTGACGGTCACGGTGACGTGCGGGCATATCTGGTGACGCCGACGAAAATAACCGATAAAGCGCCTGCAGTGGTGGTGGTACATGAGAACCGCGGCCTCAATCCCTATATTGAAGATGTTGCCCGGCGGGTCGCGAAAGCGGGCTATATTGCGCTGGCGCCGGATGGACTGAGCTCCGTCGGCGGCTATCCGGGCAATGATGATGAAGGGCGAGCGCTACAGCAGAACGTCGATCCTGTGAAGCTGATGAATGATTTTTTTGCCGCAGTGGCATTTATGGCGAAGCATCCGCAGGCGACGGGAAAAGTCGGCATTACCGGCTTTTGCTACGGTGGCGGCGTCTGTAATGCGGCTGCGGTGGCCATTCCAGAGCTGGCCTGCGCGGTACCGTTTTACGGTCGCCAGCCGCCGCTGAATGAAGTCGATAAAATCAACGCGCCGCTGTTGCTGCATTATGCCGGTCTGGATCGTGTAATCAATGAAGGATGGCCGGCCTATGAAAAGGCGCTCAAAGAACATAATAAAGTCTATGAGGCTTATATTTATCAGGGCGTTAACCATGGTTTTCATAACGACTCCACGCCGCGTTATGACCAGGCCGCCGCCGATCTGGCCTGGCAGCGTACGCTGGGCTGGTTTGAGAAGTATTTACGCTAACGCGTGAGGCTGAAATAGCGCTACCGCTTGCTCAAAAAATCGCTATATAATTTTTTATATATCGATAGGAGAGTGCGATGGAAAACCATTTTGGTAAAGGCTTAATGGCAGGGCTGCAGGCGTCACATGCTGATTCCGCCAGATATGCGGAAAATTTTTGCTCTGACTATAAACGCGGATTTGTTCTGGGTTATTCACACCGTATGTTTGAAAAAACCGGCGACCGTCAGCTTAGCGCCTGGGAAGCGGGGGTACTTACTCGTCGTTATGGTCTGGACAAAGATATGGTGATGGACTTCTTTAGAGAGGGAAGTTCGTGTACCGCGGTACGCTACTTTATGGCGGGATACCAGTACCGGCCAGGACGCTGAGAACCGGAGGCAAACGCCTCCGGCTGGTAAGGGGCTACGCCTGGCGCTTATCTTCAGTTTGCGTCTCGAAATCGCTGGCGGCATGGCGCTCGTGGAGCTGCTCATTGAGCGGGCCGGAAGTGCGGTTAACGATGCGTCCACGCTGAACGGCCGGACGATTGCCAACATCCTGCGCCCAGCGCAGCACGTTTTTGTAGCTGCTGGTATCAAGGAATTCTGCGGCGTTGTAAACATTCCCCAGCACCACGTTGCCATACCATGGCCAGATGGCCATATCGGCAATGCTGTACTCTTCCCCTGCGACAAAACGACCACGGGCGAGCTGCTTGTCCAGTACGTCAAGTTGACGTTTGGCTTCCATCGTAAAGCGATCGATCGCGTATTCGATTTTTACCGGCGCATAGTTGAAAAAGTGACCGAATCCGCCGCCAAGGAACGGGGCGGAGCCCTGCAGCCAGAACAGCCAGTTGAGGGTTTCGGTGCGGCCTGCCGGATCTTTCGGCAGGAAGAAACCAAACTTTTCCGCAAGGTAGAGCAGGATGTTGCCGGATTCAAAAACGCGGGTTGGCGGGGTGGTGGAGTGGTCCCGGAGGGCGGGGATTTTCGAGTTAGGGTTAACGTCGACAAAACCACTGGAGAACTGATCGCCTTCGCCGATGCGAATCAGCCAGGCGTCATATTCCGCGCCGCTAATGCCTAACGCCAGCAACTCTTCCAGCATGATGGTGACTTTCTGGCCGTTGGGCGTCCCCAGCGAATAAAGCTGAAGAGGATGTGTGCCCACGGGGAGCGCCTGGTCATGCGTGGCGCCGGAGACGGGACGGTTGATATTGGCGAATGTGCCGCCGTTGTTTTGCTTCCATTGCCATACTTTAGGAGGTTGGTAGCTATTCTCTGACATGTTGACCTGCCTTTTTCGTGAAGTCATTGAGGGAGTGTAGCAGGTGCTATCAGATGGGGTTAACAGTATGAGGCGTATTCACATTATGCTCCCCCGTTCCAGATATGTATTTTTTGTTTTCCCGGGGCGGGAGTCATGTTAGTCAGTTAAGCGGATCATCGAGTTTTTATACTGTTACATTGCCAGAGTGAATGCTTTTTCGGGGAATGTTGGTCAGTGGCCTGTTCCGTTCACTGTCAATCTGAGGGTGTTCGTTATACCCGCTGCGTGTGAACGGCCAGGGGGACGTTTCGCTCGTCCCCCTGGACCCCCGGCATGGCGCTGAAACCTGCCGCTGCGCGCTCCGCTTCACTCCGGCTTCATCTGACGGACCGGGTGGGACTCGCCCTTCCAGGGCCAGCGCAAGCGCTGTTCAAAATTGCTCCCGGCAATTTTGTCCCTGTCTCGACCCGCCCTCTGGCCGCCGTCCTGGATGCGCGCCTGCGTTCTCGCCAGGTTTCCTTGATGCGCCCAACCCCCCTGCGGTGAGCCCGCGCTCAATCTGCGACTGCCCGGAAGCTGAGAGTTATCAAAAGCCCTAATGCTGGGCACCTTAACTCACCCGCATCAGACGCGGGGCTGGCCTGTTTACGCCATAATCCGCGCGGCCCACACGCTGATATCATCCCCGCTGCCGAGATCTGCCTGCACCAGACCGTTAACCATAAAGGTCGGCGACACATGAATGCCGTTCTGGCGGGCGTACTTGCAGTGCCATTTGATCGCGTTTTGCAGTTCCGGAAGGGCAAACGCCTCCGCCAGAGAAACGTGGCTATAGCGTTCGATACGCTCAATAATTTGCTGCGGCGTGACGTCCATGTTCGGCCCGCTACAGTGGTCGGTAAACTCAAATTCCTCGCGATGGTCAGCGACGGCTTTAAGCACTTTGTGCGCCTGCTCGCGGCCGTGGGGCAGCGTGGAGGCGGCGAGAATACAGCGCACGATGACACCGGAAAACAGGTGCCAGGGCTGGGACTGAAGGCGAATTTTAACCGTCACGTTATCCGCGCCGACCTCTTCCAGCAGTGCATCAAGCTTATTAAAGGCGCGCACCGAGAAAGGGCAGGTGGGTTCAAGGAAGACCTCGAAGGTGCGTGGGCCATGGCCCCAGACCAGCGGTTGGGCAGTCAAATGTGAAGGTGTGCTCATTGTCGGTTCCTGATGGTTTTTTTATCTCAAATAACGATATCACTTTTGCCTGAAGGTGCAGGTTTATTTTCTTTAAGCGCACGATTAGCGAATCGAATGAGTGGTATCATCATACGACCTCTGTCTGGTAAGTGCCTGCGGCAGGATAAGAAGAGGGAGTTTTGTTCCGCCAACTGCCCGGGCTGCATTAATTGAGGTCAGGCTAAATGAGCAAAGGTTCGACAAGCAGTGACGCCCCGTTTGGTACACTATTAGGCTACGCACCGGGCGGCGTAGCGATTTATTCTTCGAATTACAGTAGCTTAAACCCGCAAGATTATCCGGATGACGCCACGTTCCGTAGCTATATCGGTAATGAATATATGGGACATAAGTGGCAGTGCGTGGAGTTTGCGCGCCGTTTCTTGTTCCTCACCTACGGTTTTGTTTTCACCGATGTCGGCATGGCCTACGAAATCTTCTCCCTGCGTTTTCTGCGCGAAGTGGTCAATGACAATATTCTGCCGTTACAGGCTTTTGCCAACGGTTGCCGTCGCCCGCCAGTTGCCGGTTCGTTGCTGATTTGGCAGAAAGGGGGCGAATTTAAGCATACCGGCCACGTGGCGGTGATTACCCAACTGGTGGGGAATAAGGTCAGGGTTGCTGAACAGAATGTGATTCACTCGCCGTTGCCGCAGGGCCAGCAGTGGACCCGCGAGCTGACGCTGGTGGTGAAAAACGGCATTTACACAATTAAAGACACCTTTGCCGATACCGAAATACTCGGCTGGATGATCCAAACCGCCGATACTGAGCATAGCCTCCCACAGCCGGTTGTACCGGGTGACGCGATGACAATCAAAGGGGCGCGTTTGCCGAATAAAGGCCAGTTCCGCGGCAACTGGCTTAATGAGCATGATTTATTGCAAAAAGCCTATGTGGCAGCCAATGGCCACGTTATCAATAAAGATCCGTATCAGTATTTCACCATGACTGAAAGCGCAGAGCAGGAACTTATCAAAGCGACCAATGAGCTGCATTTGATGTATCTGCACGCCACCGATAAGGTGATGAAGGATGATAGTCTGCTGGCGCTGTTTGATATTCCGAAAATCCTCTGGCCGCGTCTGCGCCTCTCGTGGCAGCGCCGTCGGCATCATATGATTACCGGTCGGATGGATTTCTGTATGGATGCGCGCGGGCTTAAGGTTTATGAATACAATGCGGATTCCGCGTCCTGCCATACTGAGGGCGGCCTGATCCTCGAACAGTGGCTGAAACAGGGGTATTGCGGTAGCGGACACAACCCGGCGGAAAATCTGCTGGATGAGCTGACCGGCGCCTGGAAGCACAGTCAGGCGCGGCCTTTCGTGCATATTATGCAGGACAGGGATCTGGAGGAGAATTATCATGCCATGTTTATCCAGCGTTCGCTGACCGAGGCCGGTTTTGAGAGCAAAATTGTGTACGGTCTTGATGAACTGCGGTGGGATGCCGCCGGGCAATTGATTGATGCTGATGGTCGGCTGGTCAACTGCGTATGGAAAACCTGGGCGTGGGAAACCGCCATTGAGCAGGTGCGTGAAGTCAGCGCCGACGAGTATGCGGCGGTCCCGATCCGTACCGGCAACCCCAATAATGAGGTGCGTCTGATTGATGTCCTGCTGCGCCCGGAAGTCTTAGTGTTTGAGCCGCTGTGGACGGTCATCCCCGGTAACAAGGCGATTCTGCCGGTGCTATGGTCGCTGTTTCCGAATCATCGCTATTTGTTGGATACCGATTTTGTGGTCAACGAGAAACTGGCGGAAAGTGGCTATGCGGTGAAGCCCATCTCAGGCCGTTGTGGCGATAATATCGACCTGATTAGTCCGCAGGAGGAAGTGCTGGATAAAACCAGCGGGCGGTTTGTCGATCGCAAAAATATTTATCAGCAGCTGTGGTGTCTGCCTAAAGTGGATGGCAAATATATCCAGGTTTGCACCTTTACCGTCGGTGGTAGCTATGGCGGTACTTGTCTGCGCGGCGATGATTCGCTGGTGGTCAAAAAAGAGAGCGATATCGAACCGTTAATCGTGATAAAAGACAGCGATAGTCATTCACGCTAACGCCGGATCCGGGCGCAAAAAGCAACGTTCCCGGTGAACATCGCGTGACCGGGGCGTTTCGGTAAAAACAGATAACAAATCACAACAACAAGACAGAAAAGGAAAATAGTATGCACGATCGGCGACTCGCCGCCCGCGCGGGGGAGCTTAAGCCCTCTGCCGTCCGCGAACTCCTTAAGCACAGCAAGTTGCCCGGGGTGATCTCTCTGGGCGGCGGTATTCCGGCCCCGGAGCTGTTTGATACCGAAGGCCTGAACCTCGCGGTGCAGCAGGTGATGAACGGGCGTTTTAACGATGCGTTCCAGTACGGTTTGACCGAAGGTTATCCGCCGCTGCGTCAGGCCGTCAGCGAACTGTGTCAGGCGCGCGGCGTTGCCTGTGCGGCAAGTCATGTCTATATCACTTCCGGTTCGCAACAATCGCTGGATATCGTCGCCCGTACGCTGCTCGATCCGGGCGACGCGATCGTCGTTGAACGTCCGACCTATCTGGCGGCGCTGCAGGTATTCCAGCTGGCGCAGGCCAATATTCTCAGCGTCGATACCGATGATGACGGCATGCTGGTGGAACAACTGGCCGACCTGCTGGAAACCACCCGCGTGAAAGCCGTTTACCTGGTGCCGACCTTCGGCAACCCCGGCGGTAAAACCCTCAGCGAAGCGCGTCGTCGTCGTCTGGTTGAGCTGGCGAAGAAGCACGATTTTGTCATTATCGAAGATGATCCGTATGGCGAAATCAGCTTCACCGATGAAGTTCGCCGTCCGCTGTATCACTACGCGGTTGAGCTGGGATGTGAGGATCAGGTGGTGTACACCTCCACCTTCTCTAAGATCCTCGCGCCGGGTATGCGTATCGGCTGGATCGTGATGCCGGACTGGCTGGCGCAGCAGACGGTGATCGTCAAACAGGCGGCGGATCTGCATACCAATATGCTGTCGCAGGTGATCACGGCGGAATACCTGAGCATGAATCGTCTGGAAAGTCAGATTGCCCTGATCCGCGAAGATTATCGCAAGAAATGCGTGGCGCTGGCCGATGCGCTGGAATCGCGCCTTGGAGAGCATCTTGAATTTAGTCGCCCGAAAGGCGGCATGTTCCTGTGGGCTCGCTTCCGTTATCCGTTTGATACGATGGAATGGATGAAGAAAACGCTGGAAAACGGCGTGGTCTACGTGCCCGGCGAAGCCTTCTATAACGATGACCCGGATACGCGCACGTTGCGTCTGTCTTACTCTACGGTGTCAGAGGATGGCCTGATGACCGCCGTGGAGCGCCTGGCGAAGTCGCTGTAATGACGCTGTTTCGCGCCGTCGGGCGGCGCGAAGATCCTGTCTTTGATTGATCGCGACGATATCACCGATCTCTCGCCCGTCGCTACTGGCGGCGGGCGAGAGAAACGTGGATCGATTCCGTCAGAAATTCACATTAACCGAAACCCAGTAGTTACGCCCTGGGACCACATAGCCCGTGGTGCTCTGGGATGAGGTGAAGTAATCGCCCGCCGTGGTGGTGCCGCCGTTCACAGGGAAGACATGCGTCCGGGTAAAGTCCTTGTCGAACAGGTTATTCACCGCGCCGTTCAGGGTGACGTCTTTCGAGACTTTATAAGAGCCGCCCAGGTTGTAGACGGTCCAGGATTTGAAATAGCCACCAAGGTTGTCATACACCACTTTATTGGCTGCGCTCAGGTTGTCGTAGTTTTGCGTAAAGCGTGCGGTTTTACTCCGGTATTCCACTTTCAGCCACGTAGAAAACTTCTCGTTTACGTTCCAGTTTAACCGGGCGTTTGCCATATGTTTTGGCGTGTTGGTTAATGCCGCACCTTTGTTATTGCCGTCTTTCTGCTCGCTGTCGGTGAAGGTGTAGTTCATATTCAGCGACCAGTCATCAGACCACAGCGGGACCGAGGTACCCAGCTCAAGACCCTGGGTAATTGATTTACCCACGTTGGTATAAGTGCTGGTCGAGCTGTCAATTGTTTCACTGCTGATTTTATTTTTGAAGCGGTTGTGGAACAGGGTGGCATTGGCGCTGAATCCACTGTGGTTTTCGTAATAGACGCCTAATTCGGTATTGACGCTTTCTTCTGGCTTGAGATTTGGATTGCCGATGGTGTTGATGGTGCCCTGGCCGGTCACGCCGCTTATCCCATTGTGCTGTTGCGCCAGCGAGGGGGTCTTATATCCGGTACTCACGCCGCCTTTCACGGTGATCTCGTCAAGGGCATCCCATACCAGATAAGCCCTCGGGCTGACATGACTGCCAAAGGTTTCCTGATATTCATAGCGGGCGCCGTAGGTCAGCGCCAGAGGCTCCAGTAAACGCCATTCGTCCTCGCTGAATAAGGACCATGAATCCTGTTTAAATTCGTCGCCACCGTTGGCAAGGACAATGCCGTCCTTCATGCGCGCATTCCAGTACTGGCCGCCTACCGTCAGCAGATGGCTGTCCCCCAGCGGGGCGACCAGTTTTGAATCCAGAATGATATTGGTATTTTTCAGCTCCCGTTTTTCACCGGCCAGTCCGGAAGCGGCAGGAACAGAGGATGTCGTGATCAGGCGTCCTTTATTCTCGGTTCTGTTCCAGGAGAGCGTTGAGTTGAGAGTACCGAAACTCAGGTAATTATCGCTGCCAAGGGTCAGTTTTCGGCGCTGATAACGCAGAGTGTCTTCATATCCTCCGGAAGAACCAATAGTACCCAGTTGGTTATTCTTGTTGTCGTATGTCTGATTAGCAATTTCGCCGTCCAGCCAGAGTGTGTTCTTGTCGTCGACCTGCCAGAGCAGCTTGCTGCCCAGGGTATAGTTTTCCGATTTGACCGGGTTCGGGCCACGGTTACTGAGTTCGCTGCCGGTTGTGGAAGATTCCACATGCGATGCCTCGCGACGGAAGATATTGCCGCGCAAGGCCAGCCCCAGTTTGTCCTCTATTAGCGCGCCGCTGGAATAGAGTGAGAATTTTGAATTGTCCCCGTAGGTCGTATCTTCCTGGAAGGTATGTTCGAGAGTGGCGGTTCCGGACCATTCCGGGGCGATTTTTTTGGTGATGATATTCACAACACCGCCCATCGCATCCGAGCCGTAGAGTGTGGACATGGGGCCACGGATGATTTCGATACGTTCGATCGCGGACATGGGAGGCATAAAGCTGGTGTTCATTGCGCCAAAACCATTGGGCGTAACGTCCGAGGTTCCGTTTTGGCGTATCCCGTCCACCAGAATCAGCGTGTAACTGCCGGACATGCCGCGAATACTGATATCAAGCCCCCCGGTTTTACCGGTTGTGCTGTTGATGTCTACCCCTTCCACGTCACTGAGGGCGGAGGCGAGGTCGGTGTAATTGCGCTGGCTGAGTTCCTGCTGACTGATAACCGTAATACTGGCAGCGGCTTCACGCAGTTTCTGTTCATACCCGGAGGCGGTGACTACCATAACGTCGTCCGTTTCTGCTGCCAGCACGGAAGGGGCGGTTGTCGTCGCTAAAAGAGGTATTAACATTTTTTTAATCATTTTTACTCCCTATAAGTAATATCCTATTGATAAATATTTATTATTATGAATTGATCTAATTGATGATGTAAATACAAATAAATATCATTTACATTTCTTAACAAAGGGAAGCCGCTAAAATCGCCGCCTGGCGGCGTCGGCAATAATGATGACGGGATAATTTCTCTTGTCCGGCGCCACTATTGCGCCTGCTTTCAGCATAAATCTGTGATTTTTCGGCGACCGCAGGCGGTACTGACGGGCCGTCGTTCCGTATCAGTGGATGAAAAGGTGTAATGAAATATTGCTAAGTGTTTTTAAGGGCAATCGGTAATGGCGAGGGGCTGGAGGGAATCAGATAGTCGTTACTGAACGCCGGGCAGCCGGAATGGTCGTGGCATGGAAACCGGTTTGCAATATGGTGCTCGCAGAGCATGGCGTATTTGGACGTTGTGCAGGTAATTTTAGTAGCGGAGAGGCGAATGCCGATCGGTTCAGCGAGTCATCGATGTTGTCTTCCGCTGCATTTGCCGCCCGGAAGCGCTGACCGCCATCCAGGCGGCCCGTCCTGGATGGGCGTTTGCGTTCTCGCCTGGTTTCCTGATGCGCCCAATCCCCATGCGGTAAGTCTGGGATGAATACCGGTGAATGGCCCTTAACTGACCGGCATCAGGCGGAGGAGCGCTTTTTTATGTCTGCAAAAGCTGGTCAGCGAGGTCAGACCGTTCAGGCTGTTCTCCGCTGCTGAACATTTTCTCAAAATCGGGCGCACTTAGGGGCCGCGCGAAATAATACCCCTGAAAGGCATCACATCCGAGGGTCTTCATGATCAACCACTGCGCTTCTTCTTCTATCCCTTCGGCCAGCACCTGCAACTGCAGTTCTCGCCCCATCCGGATGATATTGCGGGCAATGACTCTCCCTTTTTCTCCTCCCAGGACGGCTTTTACAAAGCTACGGTCAATTTTTATCTGTTCCAGCGGCAACTGTCGAAGATAACTCAGGGAAGAAAAGCCGGTGCCAAAGTCATCCAGTGCAAAACGGAAACCTGAAGCAGCCAGAGTCTCCATTGTGGTCACCACAACCGGCATATCGGTGGCAAACACGCTTTCCGTCAGTTCGAATTTAAGCTGTGATGGATTGATCCCGGCGGACAGCACCGTCTCGATGACATTTTCCGTAAAATCAGTCTCCAGAATATGGTCCGCCGTAAAATTCACGGCCAGAGTCAGGCGCGCCATTTCCGGCCGGCTTTGCCATTGTGTAAGCCGGAAACAGGCTTCCCGGAGCACCCATTCGCCAATCAGCGGCATCAGACCGGCTCGCTGTGCATCCGGAAGGAAAAAATCGGGAGAGAGTAGCCCTTTCTCGGGATGCTGCCACCGCAGTAAGGCTTCAGCGCCGGTAAATCCACCGTCGGCGCTGACCTGTAACTGATAGTAGAGGACAAATTCATTCTGTTTCAGTGCCCGACGAAGTTGTCTTCCGATATCTGTCTGACGGGAAAAATCCGCCTGCAGGGCAGCCATTCCGCCACCCAGCATGACGGTAACCATCATGGCATTTACCCATGAACTGATCTCCCGGAACGCTGTCGGCATAGGGATGGCAAACGGAAAGACCAGCCTGCTGCTGCAGAACACCACGAACATCAGCAGGCTGGCTATGATCATCCCGGCCTGCTGGCGTGACGGGGTTCTCTGGTAATTGATATATCCGACCAGGGCAATGACCAGGAGATAGAGATGGGTCGTTCGGAGAACCTCTTTATTCGGGATATCGAAAAGGAGGCTAAAGAGGCAGACAAAAAGCAGACAAACCAACTGGGCTGCCAGCAGTCCGGCGGAAAAATTTCCCCGACGGGCCAGCAGCCAGCAGGGCAGGATGGCCACCCCCAGTCCCAGAAGGGCAAATGCCAGAGACCAGTAGCCAACCAGTATAAAGACCAGTAGCCAGCCGAGCCCGACGAACGTACCCGCAAGGGATGCCGCCCGGCACAGCAGAAAGAAATACGCCGGTTGCCGTTCTTTTTGGTTCAACATCATGGTAGCGTCCTGTGCAAGGGCTCTCGTCAGGGTATCCCGGCATACAGCACGGTATTTTCCGTATGCGCGGATTGCATCGGCAGATATTCAGTATGCCGACGCGCCACAACGCGCGTATTACGCAGATTTGCGTCTGATTGTCCGGCATTGGGCAGGGGGCATTCGTGTCGCCCCACGCTGTTCGTCTTCGCCACGGTACTGCCCGGCGGTGGTTTTTTAGCCCGTTATGGGCGGCCACAAAATTGCCGGCCAGTGATTGCTCTCCCGGTTAATGTTTTATATCACTGGCGCTGACATTCGGAAATATAAAGCATGATAAAGATACACTTATCGTAGGTAAGCCAGGGATAGCCACAATCAATCCGGTGGTTACCGGGCGTAATATTATTCATATGGTGAAACTGTAATGCACAAAGGAACGGTACTTTGCTTGTTGTTGTCTATCATCCCACTCGCGCACGCAGATTCATCAGGTTTGCCCGCAACCGTTCCGGGCCAGGCAACCCTCTTCAATTTCGCCCCACGGGATGTTCTTCAGGGCCAGGATGGTTTACCGCCGTCCCCCCATGCGCCATTAAAATATGGTGCGCCGGTGCTGCATCTGGATGTTGCCGGCAATGCGGTGGAAGAACATGCCGCCTCAGTCGCCTACTTTAACGATCAATACTGGATGTATGCCGAAAAATGGGGCTGCGGAAAACTGGTGATGTTCAGCGGCAGCATTCCGGGGAAAGGGGGGGCAGAAAAATTGTCTCCCGTGAAAAATGCCGGCCAGTGCGGGCTGGCCGCGTATTCTTCTCCGGATATGACGAACTGGACATTTCAGGGGCTATATCAGCCGGAAGGCATTCGGGGAAGCGCTGCAAAACCACATGTTCTGTGGAGCCAGCCGCTGAAAAAATATGTGATGTGGTTTAAGGCGGGCGATAATTTTGCCAGAACCGGCGGGCTCTATTATGCTCTGGCCGATTCCCCCGCGGGGCCATGGAGCCAGCCGAAAATCGCAACGGGCCCCCATCTTGCTCATGATTTTGATATTACGATCTCGCCTGAAGGCAAGGCTTATATTGTCACGGATGTGTTTTCCGGTCAGTTCGATAAAACCTCGCCGGGAGGCCATAAACCTTTGTGGGATCTCTGGATACAGGCGTTGACCCCGGAACTGACCGGCACCGTCGCGGGGAGCGCGACCCGTATTCTCAAGGCGGCCGATTTTGAAGCCGTCGGCTTATTCACGCATAACGGATACTGGTATATCACCGGTGGGCCGACCTGTGGCAACTGCCAGGTGCCGATCCGCTATCTGTACTCTTCGTCGGTCACGTCCGGATGGACCAATGAACAGGGCGAGACCGGCGACGAACTGAAAATGGGTTCGCTCCTGACACAGGATGGCTGCACAGGGCAAAACAAGGGGGCGGACACGCTGCCTTCCTTATCCGGCCCGGTCATTCTCAGCGCCATCTGGGGATACCGCACCGGTCCGGCGAGCTATGCGCCGAAAGGGCGGGTGGTTCACGGTGACAACAGCCAGGCCATTTCATCAACCTACTGGTTTCCGGTGACCTTTAACGCAAAACATCAGATTGAGAAATTTACCTGCCCTGCTCAGGTGAATATCCCGCTCAACCGGGCTGTCAGTCCGCCGGCGCCGGCGCCCTGGCAACCGGTCTGTCAAATCAGACATGGGAGCGTCGTGAAGCAGACGCTGCCATCGTTAAACCGCTATCACGGCGCGCTTACGCTGAGCCTGTTCCAGAGGACGGATGATGAAGGTCCGCTGAAACAGAATGGCGTGATACTGAATGCGCCCCTGAATGTCGATATTCGCTTCACGGATGGCAGCGAGGTCAGACGGCGAATCCCGGCAACCGGTGTTGCGTTCACACCGCAAGTACAGCCATTCACGCTGTCTGATTCAAAAACAGTGTCAGACATCACGCTCAGTTCAGAAGCCACTAACGGCTGCTATGGCACGGTAGTGGCGCCGGCCAGATCGTCAATGAACCGTTATTCTGTATTGAAAAAAGACGGTGACCAGCATCATGACGGTGTCAGAATGTATACTGGCCCGGACGACAGGGTTCCGTGAGGATGAGTGGTCTCCTTGGCGCGCTTTGTCAGGGGCATATTTTTATTGGCCGGCGAGGATAACGACGTGACGGGCAACTCACGTCATCACCCGCCGGTACATACGACGTGGATGGCCAATTTTGCCGTATTGCATCTCGACGACCAGAAAACCGGCATCCACGCAGTGTTCCAGGTAGCGACGGGTTGTGGTTTTACTCAGCCCCGTTTCATGAACCACTTCATCCACGGAAAAGCAGCGTTCCGTCTCGTCGGTAAATAGCTTTTGCACCAGCGCCAGCGTATTCTCTTCAATCCCTTTGCTGCCGTTATCCTGGCGGTAGTTCCTGGCCTGCAGTTGATAGAGGGAGTCGACGTTTTTCTGGTCGACGATTTTCCATACCCGCTGCTGCTCGGCAAACTGTACAAAACGTTCCAGCGACTGGCTTAATCGCTTCCAGGAGACGGGTTTGAGAATGTAGTCGAATGCGCCATTGCGAATGGCCAGGCTACAGGTATCCATGTCGCTGGCGGCGGTAATAAAAATCACCGAGCAGTTGGTGTGGGCAATAAGCGGATCGCTAATCAACGTAATGCCTTTACCGTCCGGCAGGTAGTTATCCAGCAACACCAGTTGTGGGTGCGTGCTGCTCAGTAATGCCCGCGTTTCGTCCAGCGACGAGGCAATGCCGACCAGCCGCAGGCGTGGATGTTTGCCGATCAGTTCTGCATGAAGCTGCGCAAGCGCGTTTTCATCTTCGACTATCAGCACGTCTATTAATTCATGTTGCATAGTTCTGATCTTCCAGGGTCGTTACGGGGCGCGGTATGTTGCCCGTTTCAGGTATAAACAAAGAAAAAATCGTCCCGTGAGGCGCGTTGCTGGAGACTTCAATCGATCCACCAGCCTGCGTAACATAGCTGGCGATCAGATACAGGCCGATGCCATGATCGCCCCCGCGTTTGGTGGTTATTCCGCGCTCAAAGATACGTTCACGGATTGCCGGATCGATACCGATGCCATGATCCGCCACTTCAATGATCAGCTCTCGCTCATTGAGCAGGATCAGCACTTCCACCGGCGCGTGCGGCGGGGCAGCGCTCTGGGTTGCTTCAATGGCATTGTCCAGCAGGTTGCCGATACTTGAAATCAGTTCCGCTTCCCCCAGTGACCGGCAGGGTTTCGCCATCCGGCACAGCGGGTCAAACGCCAGTTCGACGCCTTTTTCACGGGCGCGCGCCGCTTTACCTACCAGTAGCCCACATAACGTTGGCGAGCTAAAGCGCGACGAGATAAAGTCCAGCAGCTCTTGCGCATGCTCTGAGTGCGCCTGGATATAGCGTATTGCTTCGTCGTAACGCGCCATATGCAGCAGGCCGGAGAGCGTAGCCATGCGGTTAAGCTGCTCATGGCGCATAATGCGCAGATTATCCACATAGCGTTTCACCTGACTGAGCTGCGCGCTCAGGGTGTCGATTTCGTTGCGATCGCGGAAAGTGATCACCCAGCCCTGTAACGTCTCTTCCAGCATAATGCGCACCCGACTGGCGATCACCGTTAACGCGTTGAAGCGGCAAATCTCATCGTGAGTGTCGTTTTGCAACATCAGCGAGCGCGTGAAAAAAGGCACAGGGGTGATTACTTCATTAATGGCCTGCCCACGCAGCGCGCGGGCAGGCTGGCTTAAGCCAAGAAGCTTGCGCGCGGCCTGGTTGATCACCTCAATGCGCAGCTCGCTGTCGACGGCGATCACGCCTTCATAAATGGACTCCATCAGCGCTTTTTGCTGGCGCACCAGCAGGCCGATTTCGCGCGGTTCCAGCGAGAAGATCTGCTTTTTAATCCCGCGGGTGAAATACCACGAAAAGACAAACAGTGCGATCAGCAGCAATATGGCCGCAATAAAGATATTGATCGCTTTGCCAAGGGTAATGGTGTCGAGATAGCTGGTCAGATATCCTACCGACACAATACCCACCACGTGGCCGTTATCGTCAAAAATGGGCGTTTTACTGCGCAGGGAAATGCCTAAACCGCCTTTACGGATCGTGGTGATGCTTTTCCCCTGTAAAACGTCCGCGTTGTCGCCGCCCACCAGTTTTTTCCCCACCATGTCAGGATCGACGGAATGAAATAGATGCAGCCCTTTATTATCACCAATGACAATAAAACTGGCATCGCTATGTATTACGAGCTTTTGCATAAATTGGCTGATGGCTGGAATATCTTTTTTCGCCACGCTCTGGCGCAGGCTCGGAATAATCGCTATTTCCTCAGCCTGAATTTTTGCTCTGGCGCTCATTTCCTGGTATAGCTGGCGACTCATGTCCTGATAATAATAAACGCCCAATAGAACGAAGAGGCCGGAGAAGAACAACACCAGCGAAATAAAAAGTTTAATTTGAAAAGATACTCTCATGACGGTACGCACAGCAGCTAACGATTCGCCAATGTACCATCTTTTTTTGCTGCTGTACGTAGTTTGCTGGAAAGCTGTGATCCCTTGCACAGCAAGCATTTGCGCTAAATAAATGACCTGTTAAATATTCTTTTTGGGGAATGTTATTAACTTGTGTTTCTTTTTTAAAAAACCATAAAAACCACGACAATAATTAAGGTGTAAATCACATAAAATAAAAGAAACCATAAAAGCCATAGGTACCATTAAAACTCTAAATTTATTATGCCGAATCTCACATTTAATGAGCCTTTAGCCCTTTACTCTGTCGGTACAAAATAACCAAGGGGCTTAATTATGAGCACAACTGACGATTCATTTTCTGTTACCTCTGAATCGCTGACGATTCAAAAAAGATCACTTAAGGACAGGTGGTGGCACATTATGGATAGCTGGAAGGTCGGGATTATTCCGCTGCCGTTATTCCTGTTGGCTGGCGCGCTGATTGCCATCGACTGTCTTGGCGGCAAACTGCCCAGTGATATTGTGGTGATGGTCGCCACACTGGCATTTTTTGGCTTTGCCTGCGGCGAGTTTGGTAAGCGCCTGCCCATTGTCGGTAAACTGGGGGCGGCGGCGATCTGCGCGACCTTCATTCCGTCGGCGATGGTCTATTATGGGCTACTGCCGGACGTCGTTGTGGAATCCACGACCAAATTCTATAAATCCACCAACATCCTCTATCTCTATATCTGCTGCATCATTGTCGGCAGCATCATGAGCATGAACCGCACCACCCTGATTCAGGGTTTCCTGCGTATATTTTTCCCCATGTTGTGCGGTGAAATTGTCGGCATGCTGGTGGGTATGGGGGTTGGCCTGGCGCTCGGTATGGAGCCGTTCCAGATCTTCTTCTTTATTATACTGCCGATCATGGCCGGGGGCGTGGGGGAAGGCGCGATTCCGCTGTCCATTGGCTATGCCACCATTCTGCATATGGATCAGGGCGTTGCGTTGGGGCGTGTCTTACCGATGGTGATGCTCGGCAGCCTGACCGCCATCATTATCTCCGGTTGCCTGAATCAACTGGGTAAACGCTTCCCGCATCTGACGGGGGAAGGCCAATTGATGCCGAACCGTGATAACGGCGACGCTCAGGTTTCGGCGGCGCCGGCATACTCTGGAAAAACTGACGTCACCACTATCGCGGCGGGCGCGCTGCTGGCGGTACTGCTGTATATGATTGGTATGCTCGGCCACAAATTGATTGGCCTCCCGGCGCCGGTTGGCATGCTGTTCGTCGCTGTGCTGATCAAGCTGGCGCACGGCGTCTCTCCGCGTCTGCTGGAAGGTTCTCAGGTGGTGTACAAATTCTTCCAGACTTCGGTCACCTATCCCATTCTCTTCGCCGTTGGCGTGGCGATTACGCCGTGGGAAGAGCTGGTTCACGCTTTCACCATCGACAATCTGCTGGTGATCGTGAGTACCGTTTCCGCACTGGTTGCGACTGGCTTCTTCGTAGGTAAAAAGATCGGCATGCATCCTATTGATGTGGCTATCGTTTCCTGCTGCCAGAGTGGTCAGGGCGGTACAGGGGATGTTGCCATTCTGACCGCGGGCAACCGCATGAGCCTGATGCCATTTGCACAGATTGCTACCCGCATTGGTGGGGCGATCAACGTGTCGGTATCGCTGCTGATCCTTGGCAATTTCCTCGTCTGATTAAGCATTACAGGAACTGATATGAAACTCGCAAGCTTTATCCATCAGGGGAGTCGTAGTTACGGCATCGTCAAGGCTGATGGCATGATCAATCTGGGGCAGCGTCTTGGCAACCACTATGGCGATCTGAAATCACTGCTCGCCGCCGGCGCGCTGAATGAGGCGCAACGGTTAGCTGGCGAAACGCCGGATATCCGCTTTGACGATCTCGAATTTCTGCCGGTGATCGAAAACCCAGGGAAAATTCTTTGCGTGGGTATGAACTATGCCGAAAAGCGCAAAGAGTTTGATCAACACAACCCGGCGCCGACGCTGTTTGTGCGCTTTGCCGACTCGCAAACCGGGCACAACGCGCCGGTGCTGAAGCCGCGTCACTCCAGTGAGTTCGATTACGAAGGCGAACTGGCGGTGATCATCGGTAAAGGCGGCGAGGACATCTCCCGCGAGACGGCGTTAAGCCATGTGGCCGGTTACAGCTGCTATATGGATGGCTCGGCGCGCGACTGGCAGCACACCTGGTTTACTGCCGGTAAAAACTGGCGGCAGACCGGCGCGTTCGGCCCATGGATGACCACCGCCGATGAGATCCCGGATCCGCATGCGCTCGCCATCCGCACCTGGCTGAATGGCCGCATGGTCCAGGATGACAACACCGCCAGCATGATCCACAAGGTGGCCGAACTTATCGAGTACATCAGCACGTTCACCAGTCTGACGCCAGGGGATGTGATTATCACCGGTTCGCCGGGCGGCGTGGGTAAAAAACGCAATCCGCCGCTGTTTATGAAAGCGGGCGATCGCATTGAAGTGGAAATCGAACATATTGGCCACCTCAGCAATGTGATTATCGATGCGCCAGCCCACGCGCTGACGACGGCGCACTAAGGACGAAGGCTACACCATGCAAGCACGACCTCCCATCGACTTCCGCGTAGCGGAAGTCAACGGCAATACTCAACGGCTGGCCGCTGTCCGCACGTTGCTGGCAGACAGTGGTTTAGGTATGGACAGCGATATCACCACGTTTGTTGAAGCCTGGTCGGGAAACCGGCTGGTGGGGTGTGCTGGCCTTGCCGCCAACGTTATCAAGTGTGTGGCAGTGGATGAACAGCTGCGCGGTGAAAACCTCAGCGCGCAGTTGCTGGCGGAAGTCGAGTACCTGGCGCTGGCGCGCGGTCATCTGCATCTGTTCTTGTGTACCCGCCCGTGCAACCGGGAGCGCTTTCAGCGCTGCGGTTTCTGGCCGATTGCGCAGAGCGGCAACAACGCCATTCTGATGGAAAACACGCCCACGGGAATTCAGCGTTACTGCCGCGCTTTGCAGGCTGAACGCCTGCCGGGAAAACGGATCGGCGCCATCGTGATGAACGCCAACCCCTTTACCCTTGGACATCGCCATCTGGTTGAACAGGCGGCGCGATCCTGCGACGGGCTGCATCTGTTTGTGGTGCGTGAAGACGCTTCGTTCTTCCCTTTTGCCGCCCGGTTAAAGATGGTGAAAGCAGGCGTGGCGCATCTGACGAATGTCACCGTGCATGAAGGCTCGCAGTACATCATTTCCCGCGCCACCTTTCCGGCCTATTTCCTGAAAGAGACCGGAAAAGTGCAGCAAGCATGGAGCGAGATCGATCTGCTTATCTTCCGCAACTATATCGCCCCGGCGCTGGGCATTACGCATCGCTTTATCGGTAGCGAGCCGTTCTGCGATATCACCCGCCAGTACAACCAGACTATGCATCAACTGCTGGCGGGCGTCGTGGAGGTGGTGGAGATCCCTCGCATCAAAGCCACCGGCAGCGCCATCTCCGCATCGGAAGTGCGGCGTTTACTGAAAACACACCAGTTTTCCCGTATTCGGGAAATTGTACCGGATACCACTTTCGCGCATCTCGAATCCCATTACAGCGCGGAAGTTGCTTAAAAATCAGGAATATTATTATGAAAATTGTTAGGGAGGCGCTGGCAGGGACCCTGGAGTCCAGCGACCTGATGGTAAAAATAGCCCCTGCGGAAGGCGAACTTGATGTCGTCGTGCGCAGCGAAGTAATTAAGCAGTTTGGCGAGCAGATCCGCCAGGTGGTGAACGCCACGCTGCGGGCGATGGATGTCCACCAGGGCTTAATCATCATTGAAGACAAAGGCGCGCTGGATTGCGTGATCCGCGCCCGTCTGCAAAGCGCCATTCTGCGCGCATCTGAGGCCACGGAAATCGACTGGGGGAAACTGCTATGAAAAAGCTTCGTCGTAGCATGCTATTCCTGCCAGGCGCTAACGCCGCCATGCTCTCCACCGCCTTTATCTATCGCCCGGATTCGATCATGTTCGATCTGGAAGATGCGGTCGCCCTGCGTGAAAAAGATACCGCGCGTCTGCTGGTCTTCCATGCATTGCAGCACCCGATGTATCAGGATATTGAAACGGTGGTGCGTATTAACCCGCTGAATACGCCATTTGGCTTGCCGGATCTGGAGGCGGTGGTGCGTGCCGGCGTGGATGTGGTGCGTTTGCCGAAAACCGATACCCCGGAAGATATCTACGAACTGGAACGCCATCTGGAACGTATTGAACTGGCCTGCGGTCGTGAAGTGGGTTCCACCCGCGTGATGGCGGCGATTGAATCGGCTGTCGGTGTCATAAACGCGGTGGCGATCGCCCGCAGTTCTCAGCGCCTGATTGGTATCGCGCTGGCCGCTTTCGACTACGTGATGGATATGCAAACCGAACGCGGCGATGGTACGGAGCTGTTTTACGCCCGTTGCGCCGTGCTGCACGCCGCCCGCGCCGCAGGTATTGATGCTTTCGACGTGGTGTGGTCAGACGTTAATGACGAAGCGGGTTTCCTGCGCGAAGTCGAGCTGGTGCGCAAGATGGGCTTTAACGGTAAATCTTTGATTAATCCGCGCCAGATCGACCTGCTGCATAACGCTTATGCACCAACCCGGCAAGAGGTCGACCACGCTAAATTAGTTATCGAAGCGGCAGAAGAGGGCGAACGCAACGGCCTCGGCGTGGTGTCGCTGAACGGCAAAATGATCGATGCCCCCATTATTAATCACGCGCAGATGGTGCTGGAACGTGCGGCTGCGTCCGGCGTGCGTCGTTAAGGACTGAACAATGAATCAAACAGAGCTTCTTCACGTTAATTTTCCCCATCTGCGTAATTTAAAACCCTTTGAGAGCGCACATACCGCGACGCCATGGCTGGCGGACATAAACAGTAAACACACGCGTAAATTGTGCGCCTCGCTGGAAGACGCCATCGCGCGTTGCGGCCTGAAAGATGGGATGACTATTTCATTCCACCACGCTTTCCGCGAAGGGGACCGGGTGATCAATAACGTGGTGGCGACGCTGGCGCGGCTGGGATTGAAAAACCTGACGCTGGCTTCCAGCTCGCTGATGACCTGCAATGATGCGTTAATCGCGCATATCCGCAGCGGCGTGATCTCGCGGATCTACACCTCCGGGATGCGCGGCAAGCTGGCGGAAGCGATCTCTCACGGTTTAATGGCGGAGCCGGTTCAGATTCACTCCCACGGGGGGCGTGTGAAACTGTTGCAGGATGGTGAGCTGAACATTGATGTCGCGTTCCTTGGCGTACCGTGCAGCGATGAGTTTGGTAACGCCAACGGTACGCAGGGGAAATCCGCCTGCGGTTCGCTGGGTTATGCGATGGTGGACGCGCAGTTTGCCAAAAAAGTGGTGTTGCTGACCGAAGAGCTGGTGCCATACCCGAATATGCCAGCCAGCCTGCGGCAGGATCAGGTCGATCTGATCGTGCAGGTGGAAAGCGTCGGCGATCCGGCCAAAATCAGCGTTGGCGCGGCGCGCGTCACCAGTAACCCGCGTGAATTGATGATCGCCCGTTACGCGGCGGATGTCATCGAGCACTCGGGCTATTTCAAAGATGGCTTTTCCATGCAAACCGGTTCCGGTGCGGCCGCCACGGCGGCGACGCGTTTTATGGAAGAGAAGATGGAGCGCCACGGCGTGAAAGCCCGTTTTGCCCTTGGCGGCATCACCGGCAGCCTGGTGGATCTGCATGAAAAAGGGCTAATCGAAAAGCTGCTTGATACCCAGTGTTTCGACGGCGAAGCGGCCGCTTCGTTGCGTCGTAACCCGAATCACGTCGAGATCTCCACCAATGTTTACGCCAACCCCGCAGGTAAAGCCGCCAGTTGCGATCAGCTGGATGTGGTGATCCTTAGCGCGCTGGAAATTGATGTCGACTTTAACGTTAACGTGATCACCGGTTCCGATGGCGTCATGCGCGGCGCATCCGGCGGCCACTGCGATGTTGCCGCTGCGGCAAACCTGACGATTGTGGTCGCGCCGCTGCTGCGCAGCCGTATTCCGACAGTGGTAAAACGCGTAACCACGCTGCTGACGCCAGGGGAAAGCATTGACGTGCTGGTGACCGACCACGGGATTGCCGTCAATCCGGCGCGCCCGGATATCCGCGAACGTTTACTGGCGGCCGGGCTGAAAATTGTGGATATCGAAGCCCTGTATCAGCGCGCTATCTCCCTGACCGGCGAGCCGAAACCGATCGCCTTTACCGACCGTATCGTCGGGGTGATCCGCTATCGTGACGGCAGCGTTATTGACGTTGTCCGCGAGGTCAAAGAGGAAAATTAATGACCACACTGATGCCCGTGGGAGCGGGCGTCAGGCTGACTGGTTCACGTTGAGAGGTTAACTAATGGCTGGTTTGCTCGCGACTAAATCCTCTACTACTGATGTGCCTGCGCTTGCTGCGCAGGCGCTGCGCATCGAGCTGGATTTAACCCCAAAGCCGGGACTGGTGGACAGGGAGAATAATGGTTCGCATCGTGATATGGATCATGCACTGTTTGTAAAGAGCATTGTCGCGATTACGCCGTGGTTCACGGAGTTTTTCCGGGCCGGAGAGGCTTATGCGCAGAAGGCGGCCAGCGACCAACTGAGGTTGCTGCGTCCGATGGGCATCGCCTGTGAGCAAGCGATGTTTGCGGCAACAGGAGGCGTGAATACCCATAAAGGCGGTATTTTTTCTCTTGGCCTGCTCTGCTTCGTGGCTGGACGTGTGCAGGGGCAGGGGCGGTTTGTCAGCGCTGATGCGCTCTGTCGGGAAGTCAGTGATATCTGCCGTGGGCTGGTGGCGCGTGAACTGGCCGGGCGTCCGCAGGCGACGACGGCGGGGGAAAAACAGTTTCGCCAGTATGGGCTGACGGGAGCGCGCGGTGAAGCTGAGCGGGGGTTTAATACGGTGCGTCGCGCGATATTGCCGTTCTGGCATCAGGAGCAGGGAGAGCGACGGCTGCACAATGCGCTGCTGCGGCTGATGGTCGCTAACCGCGACAGCAATCTGGTATCGCGTGGCGGCATTGTCGGGCTGCGTTATGTGCAGGATTACGCGACGAGATTGCTGGCAATGGGCTGGGATAACGCGGCGTTGCGCGAAATGGATAATGCGTTTATCGCCCGGCGACTCAGCCCCGGCGGCAGCGCGGATTTGCTGGCAGTCGCCTGGGTACTTGCCGGGCTGTAACCAGACAAGTGTTTTATCGCTCAGAGCCTGACAGACCGGAAGGCATGTCACCCGGGGCGGGTGAGGCGATGAAACACCGAGAATGGTGGGCTGAGTAACGCCCGCGATAGTATTGAGCTCCTGCCGGTGTTAGCAATATGCCGGTAAATAACGGCAGTTTGCCCTGCAACCTTCTGTTAATGATGTCGGGTTGTTAGTCCGCGCGCGGGCCGGATTTTATCAGGTCCGCGCGATGGGGATGACGGGAGTGCAGGCCCGATAAGCCTGGCTATCGGGCAACCATACAGATGTTATGACGATTTCTGAAATTCGCTGACGGTTTCCCACGCGATCTGCTGCAATGCTTTTGCGGTGGCTGGGGTCATATCCGTGTCTACAGGTAGCGCCCCGCCCACTGGCGACTGGTTATACAGCGTGGCAAAGAACACACAGGCGGCTAAATAGGTTCCTGCGAGGGATGGGTGGACGCCGTCCTGATAATAGAGATTAATTTCCGGGTGGGTTTTACGCGCCTTTTCGAAAGCCAGGCCGACCGGGGCGACATAGCCGCCTGTTTTCTGCGCAATGGAAATATAAGACTCAGCAAGTTTCTGTATATCCTCTGGTTTATCGCGCTTTGCCCAGGTCATAAAGTACACGACTTTTGAACCCGCCTGATGCGCCATATCCGCCATTTTTGTTGCGGATTCAATGAAGTTCTGCCGGGTACTCTCTTTCTTCGAAATTGTCTCCGTGGAGTTGCCTTGTAAGATAACAACGTCCCATTTTTGCAACGTATTTTGATAGGCGAGATTATTAATTTGCCAGCCTAAATGACCGCTTGAGATAGTGATCCCTCGATATTTATACCCTTTCGCGTGGTTCGGCAGTAAGGAGCGCGTGAGATCCCGTAAGCGGGTATTAATATTGTTGTTATAGAAGGTAAAGGAGTTGCCATACAGCGCGACAATTTTATTATCCCCCTCTATTTTTGCATAGGGTGAGGGCGCTAATAGCGCATCAGCATGCACACATAAACTGCTGAACAAAAAAGTCGAGGCCAGGGATAACTGCATTATTCTTTTCATCATTCACCTGTCAGAAGTCATAGCGGAGTCCAACGATGATCGCGTCATCATTGACTTTTTGGTTTTTATTGGCAAAAGCTTTATCGTAAGTAAATGATAACCAGGTGTTACTGGCTAACGTGATTTGAGTTTCGACACGCCAGTCTTCTTTTTCATAGACGGACTTATCTTCCTCATCCAGGAAACTGTAACCGGTAAGGAATTTAAATTTACCGTATTTCCAGGACAGCAGTGTATCCATACCTTTAAAGTCATTGTCGCTTTTGTTATCGCGCGCAATGGAGGTGCGTAATGCGGTGACGGCGGCTTCAATGTTCTTATAACTGAGCTGTAAACCCGCCATGATCTGGTCGTTTTGCTTCCGACCATCGGTGGTTTTTACGCCATCCTGGCGTTTATAGCGGCTGACGGCAATTGCCGGTGTGAGTCTGAAATCACCCAGTCTGAGCATTTTCCTGTAGCTGGCCATCGCGCCATAATCCAGCGCATCATTATCACGGCCATTACCTGCGACCCACGCCAGTTGTATCTCATTGCCTGCAAATTTAGCGTTCCATTGTACGGTGCCGTCCTGGCGGTTGTACTGGTAAGAGTTATCGAAGGTGGTGATACCGTAACTGTAAATATTCGGCGTAAAGTTTTTATACTTATCCGTCATTTTCATGACCTGATACAACGGGTTTTTGGTCCTGCCGACAATCAGTTCGCCCCAGGTTTTATTGGACAAACCAATATAGGAGTAGCGCGCTTTTAAATCGCTATCCCCGGTATTGCTGTCGTTTTTTTCGGTTCGCACCTGCCATTCCAGACGGCCCACGATCTTTGTCTCGGGGATAAAATCCAAATCCCGGGTGAGGTAAATCCCCAGACGGCCACCCAGATTCGTTCGTGTTTCGCTTCCGGCATAAGAGTTTTCTCCGCTGGCAATTTTACCTTCCACACGGCCATAAATATCCAGCGTATTTCCATCTTTATTATAGATACTCATCGCATATGCCGAGGTTGTCATCCCCGTCAGTAAAATGAGTGAAATCATTTTTATTTTCATAGCTTCCCCAGAAAGCAATAGTTAGCTTATTTGTCTGTTCGAGTGAGTGGTTTATCACAGAGAGAATTGTTCTGGATAAAAGGATGGTCATGATATGGGAATTATTTTTTCTCATTACAAAATGTGACTTTTCGCGCATAATGATGCCCTGTTTTATCTGCTGTTAAATTTAACGATGATTATTCGCGAAAAGCTAAGGCAAAACAAAATATGCTCTGTACTGACAAAGTCACTCATTGTGATAGCTATCTCATTTTTGTGTTTTCCAGGTGTTAAAAAGGGAAAATAAAATTCTCATGACGTATTTTATGAATGGGAATTTTATTTTCCCCTGTTAATCGGTTGGCCGATCCCGCAAGATTCATTCACGACCTTTTATATTAATATGCTTTATATTGCCGGAGAGTCGCAGTATGTACGGTAAGCAAACAACAGTATTTGATTCTGACCTCTATTCATCGCTCTTTACCGAGAGCCGGATGCGGGAAATCTGGTCTGACGACAATCTGCTTCGCTGCTGGTTGACGTTTGAAGCAACGGTAGCGCGCGTGCAGAGCGAACTGGGCATTATTCCTGAACAGGCGGCGATTGAAATCGAACAGGCATGTCAGAATATTGAGATAAACTGGCCTGCCTTAGCTCAGGGAACGCAAACGGTGGGCATGGCGATTAAACCCTTGATCGACCAGATTTCGGCTGCTGGCTCTCCGCTGGTTAGCCGTTATCTCCACTGGGGATGTACCACCCAGGATCTGCTGGACTCCGGCGTGGCGATGCGATTACAGCAGACGCTGCAACGGGTATATCAGCAACTGATTGAGGCAGGGGAAGAGATGAAGGGCATGGCCTTAAAGCATGCCCGCACCGTTATGGTTGCGCGCACCAATTCGGTTGATGCCTCCGCCACGACCTGGGGGCTGCATGTCTCCGGCTATCTGGCGGAGGTGAATCGGCATCTGAACCGGCTGCAACAGCTCTATCCCCGGGCGATTACGGGTCTGTTTGGCGGCGCGGTGGGGAACCTTGCCTCCGTCGGTTCTCAGGGAATGGCGACGCGTGAGCGGTTGATGCGGGCGCTGGGGCTAAACGTTCCCTGTGGTATAAACAATGCCAGCCAGGATGCCATTGTTGAAGTGGTTCAATGCTTTGCGCTGATTCACGGTACGCTCTGCCGCCTGGCGAATGACGTGGAAACCCTGGGACGCACCCCCATCGCGGAAGTGCTTGAAGGCGAGGGCGGCGGGGGCTCCAGCACCATGCCGCACAAGGCTAATCCGCGCGCCAGCAATATGATTCAGACGCTGGCGAGGATGGGCTGGATGTACGCCTCCGGCGCACCTGCGATGCTGGATCAGCAGGATGTGCGCGCGGCGTCGATGAGAGTATTGAACTGGACGATTCTCCCCGAGGCGTCGAACGCCTTATCGGTCAGCCTTAGCCGGGCCAAAAACCTGCTTTCCCACCTTATTGTGAATGAAGACCGAATGCGCGCTAATTTTGACTGCTCGAAATCTTTCATTATGTCGGAATCGATTACGATGAGTCTGGCGAACAAAATAGGGCGAGAACCCGCTTATAATTTAGTTAAAGCGCTGCTCAGTCAGGAGAATGGTGAGCAAAGTCTTATCGACATTGTCCACGCCAGCCCGGAAATTCGGGCGTCGTTATCCGCAGAAGAAATTGCCGATGCCTGCGAGCCGTTGTCTTATATTGGTTGCAACGATGCGCTGATAGCTGAGACCCTCGCGCGGTTTGATGAAATGAAAGTCATCAATATTGCGTAGCGCTTTATGTCGGGAGCGTCCCTCCCGACTTTGCTGGTCAGGTAGTATGTGAAGAAGCGGAAAATGTCTCAAAGAAGAGAAACAACGCTTCCAGTTGGGCAAAGTTGCCTTCATTGTCACTCTTCTCATAAGCCAGATGCAGAATCAGTTCGATAAAAAAGAAACCGAGAATTCGGCTTTGAAAAATGGACTCCACGTCGCTTGGCAGGACAAACTGAAGATCGCAGAATTTACCGTAAGGATTGGCATCAGAGTTGGTGATCAGCACGACGGTCGCATTTTTCTTTCTGAACCATTTCGCGATATTGAGCGCGACCCGGTTAAAGCGATAGTAGGAGAAGACGATCAGAACATCATCTGGTTCAATGTTTATCAGGCTCTTGGGCAGCTCGCTGATGTCGGTGGAGAGGAGCGTGATGTTGCTGCGAAAGTACTTTAACAACGTACAAAAATGCAGCGCCATCGCATGGGAGGAGGAAGGGCCAACCACATAAATAGGGCGCTGGCTGTTGAGTACCAGTTCGATGAATTTATTCAGACTATCAATGCTGATGGTCTGTTTAAAACCATTAAATAGTGAAGTGACTTTATCATTGAAGGTATCAACAATCTGTTCTGTTTTGGGGGCTTTTTTAGGTCGCTGGCGACTATTTTTCTCAAAAGGCGCGGCGATTTTGTTTTTTGACAGCGTGGTATCCAGCGCTCTTCTGAAAGCCGCATAGCCGGTAAAGCCGATTTTATTCAAAAAGCGTCCGATGGTTGCTTTGCTCACTGCGGCATTCTGGGAAAGATCGACAATCCCATGATAAGGTAATTCGCTGAAGTGTTTATTAATATAGTCATTAAGCCGACATTCAGACTCGGTCAGGTCACCAATATTTTGGGTGAGTGAATTATACTCATCCAGACTTAATGTGTTTTTCCTGTACATATGCAGTCCCGGTGACATTTTATATTGAGAGTGTTATATGAAAAGATGCCTCTGTCGTCAATCATTCCGTGGCGGGTAATTTAGCAAAATGGCTTATTTTCTGATAGCGCGCATATCATGTTGATAAGATGCGATCTCACTCACAAAAAATTATGGGAAAAGACCTTTCCCCTATTTTATAACCCTGTGGTTTATTACGATAAAGTCGATAGCACAATTATTTAATTACCGTATGTTTACGCTTTTTCATGGCAATATGGATGGCAGTATTTACCTGTTGGTGAAAACGCTGCTTGCATAAGGCTGATATCTCTGATTTGTAGGGTATAGGGATTGTTGTTATGACTGCATTTATTATAGCAATAGTGATAACAGTGATTGCCGCATGGTTAATTGTAAAAAATTACCAGCCGCAAACTGTGTTATTATTCGCGGGACTGGCATTATTAACAGTTACCGCGCTGTTTTACCCAGAAAACAGTATTCTGTATGGTAAGGTAAAATCGACCGGGTCAATCTGGCTGGATATTTTCAGTTTTGCAAAAGCGTCGTTGACCACGCAAATCGCGGGTATCGGCTTAATTATTATGGCGGCGGGAGGATTCGCCAGTTATATGGATCACATCAAAGCCTCGAATGCGATGGTGAATATGTGTATTCGTCCCTTGCAGGTCATTAAAGCGCCTTATCTTATTCTGGCGCTGGGCTACATTTGCGCGCAGCTTCTGCATGTGGCGATCTCCAGCGCTGCCGGGCTGGCGATGTTATTACTGGTGACGTTCTTTCCCGTTCTGGTGCGACTGGGCGTCAGTAAAGCGTCCGCTGCCGCGATGATCGGCCTGTGCGCGTTTATGGATCTTGGCCCGGCGGTTGGAACGGCGAATCTTGCGGCCAAACATGCCGGAATGGAAAGCGCGATTTACTTTGCGCACTATCAGATGCCGGTGGCGGTTGTGGTGATGTTGGCCGTCTCGGTGGTGATTTTCTTTTCCGCCAAATATTTCGATAAAAAGGATGGGTTTGTTCCGGGAACGGAAGAAGTCGCCGAAACGGAAGAGGAAGAACGTAAGGTCCCGGCCATTTATGCGCTGCTGCCTGTATTGCCCGTCGTTCTGGTACTGGTTTTCAGTCCGCTGGTGATCGCATCTATCAAAATTGACGTTGTGACGGCGATGATCCTCGGGGCGGTGATCGCTTTTTTCTTCGAACTGTTCACCACGCGTGATTTCCGTGCCTGTTGCAAAGGGTTGCAGGTATTTTTCAAAGGTATGGGAAGCATGTTTACCAGTATCGTTTCTTTACTGGTCTGCGCGGATATCTATGCCCAGGGGCTACAGAAGATCGGCGCGGTGGACTATCTCCTTCAGTCCGTGCAAAGCGCCGGTCTGGGCTTTACCAGTATGACGCTGGTGATGACGGCGCTGGTGGGCGTTACTGCGGTATTAACCGGTTCTGGCGTAGCGGCATTTTTCTCCTTTTCCGGGCTGGCGCCCTCTATCGCGGCGAAGTTTGGTGAAAGCGCGGTCAATATGATTCTGCCTATGCAGCTGATGGCGGGAATGGGGCGCGCTATTTCTCCGGTTGCCGGCATCATTATCGCCGTCAGTAAAGCGGGAGAATGCTCACCGTTTATGATTGTCAGAAGAACGCTGCCCCCGGCGCTGGCGGGGATTGCCGCGATGTTGATTGCCAACTATGTGCTGATTTAACGCTTTTCTTATTACCGGATTTAACTCATGGACAGCTACGTGACACACGATGTTTTATACGTCCCGTTTACGGGGAAACTGTTACTGGAATCGCCGTTATTGAATAAGGGGAGCAGTTTTACTCAGCAAGAGCGGAATGATTTTAATCTTAATGGATTGCTGCCCTGCGTTATCGAAAATATTGATGAACAAGCGGAACGCGCTTACCAACAATATCTGGAGGCGGAGTCTGATAACGCGCGGCATATTTATTTGCGTAATATCCAGGATACGAATGAGACGCTATTTTATTACCTGCTGAAAAAACACCTCCCGGAAATGCTGCCGATTGTTTATACCCCGACTGTTGGCGCGGCCTGTGAAAAGTTTTCCGGGATTTACCGCCGCGCCAGAGGGGTCTTTATTTCGTGGCCCGATCGCGAACGTATTGACGATATTCTGCATGATATCCCGAGACACGATATCAAAGTGATTGTGGTGACGGACGGGGAACGCATTCTGGGACTGGGCGATCAGGGCGTCGGGGGAATGGGGATACCGATTGGTAAACTGTCGCTGTATACCGTTTGCGGCGGGGTAAATCCGGCGCATACGTTGCCCGTTATGCTGGATGTCGGGACAAACAATCCGCGGTTATTAGACGATCCCCGCTATATGGGCTGGCGGCATCCGCGCATCACCGGTGAAGACTACTTTGCGTTTATCGGTATGTTCATCGCTGCGGTGAAACGTCGCTGGCCGGATGTATTGCTGCAATTTGAGGACTTTGCCCGGCATACTGCGGTTCCTTTGCTGCATCGTTATCGTGATGAGCTGTGCTGTTTTAATGATGATATTCAGGGAACGGCGTCGGTCGCGCTGGCGACAATTTTAGCGGCCTGCCGCGCCAGCCAGCGTGATTTTAATCAGCAGACGATGGTCATCGTTGGCGCAGGGGCGGCGGGTTGCGGCATTGCCCGCCATATCATCGCCTGCCGGGTGGCCGAAGGTATGGACGCCGCAGAGGCCAGCAAAACGATTTTCATGGTGGATCGCGACGGCCTGGTGATGACCACCGCCTCGTCGCTGGCTGATTTTCAGGTTCCGCTGGCGCAGCCTCCTGAAATGCTATCTGGATGGGCATACGCTGGCGCGACGCCATCCTTGCTGGAGGTCATTCATAACGCGAAACCTGGCGTGATGTTGGGCGTTTCAGGGCAGGCGGGGCTGTTCACTGAAGAGGTGGTGCGTACGATGTATCGCCACTGCGAGCGCCCGATTATTATGCCGTTGTCTAACCCGACCTCCAGAATGGAGGCCCGGCCGCAGGACCTTATCCGCTGGACTGATGGACAGGCGATTATCGCAACGGGAAGCCCTTGTGAGCCGGTAGATTTTGCCGGACGTACGATACCGGTATCGCAGTGTAATAACGTGTATATCTTTCCTGCCATTGGTCTTGGCGCAATTGCCAGCGGCGCCAGGAGGATCACGGAAACGATGCTGATGGCGGCGAGCCGCGCGCTTGCCGACGCCTCGCCTTTGGTGCGCCATCATGGCGGAGGACTGCTGCCGGAAATCAACATGATATGCGATGTAACCCGCCGTATTGCCTTTGCGGTGGGGAAGGCGGCGCAGCTGTCCGGCGTAGCGGATGCGCTGGATGATGCTGTGCTAACACAGCGCATTACGGCGCATTTTTGGCTACCGCACTATCGCCCTTATAAACGCCGTGCTATCTAAATAACTGTAAGCATTCCATTAGGATGCACCAGTAGATACCTTCCCTTTCCATCAGGTAGCTTGATCTGCTTGTCGGAAGGCCTGGCATTTTTTACAGCAATATCCGTTAAGCGCATAGCAAGCCTCCTGAGTGAATGTTGGTAAAAACCCCATCGAACTGAGATGACCAACTTTTTTACCAACAAATAGGGGGCGCTGCCAGTCGATTTTAACGGACAGTAGTAGACAACTAAAAGTGTATAACTTATTGACTTTATAAAGAAAAACGGACGCCGAAGGGCGTCCGTTTCTGAATAAGTGGTGCCCGGACTCGGAATCGAACCAAGGACACGGGGATTTTCAATCCCTGAGTCAAAGTTAATAGTTTGTAAACAGGCGTATTTGCATACTGTAAAGAGTGTGCAAAATGAAAATACTTCCCGTTATCTCTCCCAAAGGTGGAGAAGGCAAATCCACGTTTGCTGCTTACCTTGCCGGTTTTCTTGCCGATGCCGGCCTGAACACCCTTCTTGTGGATGCAGACTATTCCCAGCCCACAGCCAGCAGTATCTTCGCGCTGGAGCATGAATCCCCTTGCGGCCTCTATGAACTGCTGATGCAGATGGTCAGTGACCATACGCAATGCATTTCGCAGACCGCTATAAAAAATCTCGATGTCATCTACTCTAACGACCCGGACGAACTGTTGCCGACCGCGATGCTCCACGCTGCAGACGGCCGTCTGCGCCTGCGTAACATACTTCAGCATCCTTTCTTTAACCGTTATGACGTCATTATTGTGGATTCGAAAGGCGCAACAGGCGTCATGACCGAGCTTTCCCTCCTTTCCTCTACCGGTAATGTGATGGGCGTTGTTAAACCCATCCTTCCGGATGTCCGTGAATTTATCCGCGGCTCCCTTCATATGCTTACCCGCCTGAAAACCTATGAAAATTACGGTATCCGCCTTCCTGATATTTCCATTCTCGTCAACTGTATCGATAACACTCTGCTTGACCGTGAAGCAATGGACGGTCTTGCCGCCATCATTAACGAAAAACATTACGACGCCTCTGCGCTGGGCAACCGTGACGTTTATCGTTTACTCGATACCCGTATCGAGGCGCTGGATATTTTCAAACTGGGGCACGTCAAGCAGCAGCCCGTGCATCGTCTGGAATACAAAACACGCCGCAAAGGTCCGGCCGCAGCCGTCACCATGCACGACCTCGCGTCTGAACTGTTCCCCGAGTGGCAGAGCCATTTCAGTGACGTTCTGACCCGGGAGGTGCGTCATGTCTGAGATGATGATGCCCTGCTCTTATGAGGCTGAGCAGGCCGTACTGGGCGGACTGATGCTTGATAACGACCGGTGGGATGAGGTGATACTGCAAATCTCCCCGGAAGATTTGTTTTCCCGGCCGCACCGTATGGTCTTTCGCGTGATGGCCGAGCTGGCCGGAGAAGGGCTACCGCTCGATCTCATCACTATTACGGAACGGCTGGAGAACAGAGGCGACCTTGAACAGTGTGGCGGCTTTGCTTATCTGGCTGAAATGAGTAAAAACACGCCGTCTGCAGCCAATATCCTGGCTTACGCCGGGGTGGTGGCGGAGAAAAGCCGCCTGCGGCAGCTGATGACTGTGGGTAACAGTCTTCTTTCCGATGTGCAGGCCCCGAAAGCCAGCTCGGCGGGCATTCTTGAGTCGGCCGAAGGTAAGTTGTTTAACATTGCCGAACAGGGAGCCATGCAGCTCAACAGTGAGACCGGCGTTAACGAGGCGCTGGATAAACTGCTGACGCAGCTGGAAAGCATGTCCGCCAGTGACGGCCTCACCGGGACACCGACAGGGTTCAGTGAACTGGACGCCATGACCTGTGGTCTCCAGCCCGGCGATCTGGCCCTGCTGGCCGCCCGTCCTTCCATGGGGAAAACGTCGCTGGCCATGGCCGCCTGCACAGCGGCCGTGGGCGCAAAACCTGACGATCACGTCTTTGTGTTCAGTCTTGAAATGTCCTCAGAGCAGCTGATGATGCGCCTGCTGGCGATGGAAGGCCGGGTGGAACTGTCCCGGCTTCGCAGCGGCAACATGGATGATGAAGACTGGGCTCGCGTGTCCGAGGCAACCGGTCGCATTATTGAGTGGAAAAACCGTCTGATCATTGATGATACCAGTTACCAGACCCCGGCCACACTGCGCGCCCGCGCCCGACGCTATGTCCGCAAATACGGCAGACCCTCTCTCATCATGCTGGACTATCTGCAGCTTGTCCGCTCCCCCGAGCAGGAAAACCGCACGCAGGAAATAGCGGAAATTTCCCGCTCGCTTAAGGCGCTCGGTAAAGAGCTGGGCTGTCCGGTACTGGCGCTTTCCCAGCTCAACCGCCTGGTGGAGCAGCGGGCCGATAAACGCCCCAATAATGGTGACCTGCGTGACTCCGGTGCGCTGGAGCAGGATGCGGACCTCATCATGTTTATTTACCGGGATGAGGTTTATAACCCCGGCACCCCTGATGCCGGGGTGGCTGAGATCATTGTCGGCAAGCAGCGGCAGGGGCCAACCGGCACGGTAAAAGTCAAATTTGACGGGCGTTACACCCTCTTTTCGGAGTTTCAGGAAGGCAGCTATGACTTCGGTTACCGCAGCGGGAGGAAACAGGCATGAGCCGTAAAAGTTCTAATGTGGGGGCTGCCATGCTGCAGCCCGGACGCCAGTCGCAGGCGGCCGGCAATATCAGCGTCATGCCGGCGGCTGAAATGCCCATGGTCCTGACGCTCGACCAGTTAAGCCCGAATCCTGATAATCCGCGAACATCACGCAATCCGCGTTATGACGATATCAAGGCTTCCATCCGTTCGCGCGGGCTGGACACCGTGCCCAAAGTCACCCGTGACCCGGATGGTGAGCCCGATATGTACATCTTCAGCGACGGGGGTAATACACGTTATCAGATCCTGTCAGAACTGTGGCAGGAAACCGGAGAAGACCGGTTTTTCCGCGTCCATGTGTTGTTCAAGCCGTGGCCGGGACGGCTGCAGTGTGTTATTGGCCATCTGGCAGAGAATGAAGTGCGCGGGGAGCTGAGTTTTATTGAAAAAGCGCAGGGGATCCACAAAGCCCGCTCTATATATGAAGAGCAGATGGGAAAGACGGTTTCGTTGCGTCAGTTGTCAGAGCTACTGACCCATGAAGGTTTGCCAGTCCATTACTCAACAGTCAGCCGTATGGAAGATGCACTGAAATATCTTTATCCGTGGATCCCAGACCTGCTTGAGTCCGGGCTTGGCAGGCCACAAATAACGTCACTGCTGGCGCTCCGGCATGATGCGGAACGCGTGTGGGATGAGTTTTGCCTAATTTCAGATGTCAGCGAAAAATCCTTCAGCGACGTTTTTGGCCAGTGTTGTGGCCGTTTCAACTCCCCGGAACTGTGGTCTCTGGAGATGTTTCGCGATGAATTTATTGGTGATTTACTGCAGGCGTTACCCCATCCGGAACTGGACTATGACCGCTGGATGATGGAACTCGATCCTAAAGAACGCAACCGCAGACATCACTTTGGCGAGCCGGAGACGGTTGCCTTTCCCGCCGCAAACAAGCCTGTTAATGCTGATCACGCCCTGCATACCACAGGCTCAGATGAGAGTGAAGGCGTCCCGCTACCTGTCTCCAGTTCACGTCCTGAGGTCTCAGGAGGGGCTGTAACGCCCGTTCCGGGTAATGCGTCTTCTCCTTCTGAAACACCGATTAATGAGCCCCCCCGGCATGAGGTTCAGCCAGATATGTACGGTGCCGCGCCGGTTATTTCAGGTGAGAGCGGGGATGTTAGCGGGCTGGTTACCCTCTCCGATGGGTACGGAGAAGAGAATGGTGGAGAAGAGGACAATGGGGAGGATGGCCTGCTTTCTCTTTTAACACCAGAACCTGAAGTTGTCCTGCAGGATGACGCGCCGGTGACTAATGACAGCATCTGGCATGTGCCGGCCCATCAGGACGATATCGAACACCTGCAGAATACCGCTTTTCGTCTGGCATGGGAGCTGGGTGAGGTCCTTGGCTGCGAAGATGAAATTCTTCCGCAACGCGACAACGACATGTCTGCCGGTTACGGGGCGGCAGGTGAGGTGTGTTCTGAAGCCGCCGCATTTCTGCTGGGCCTGACCGGCGAAGCGCCTGCGCTGAATCCTGCGGCAGGAGTGTGTGGTCTGCCGGAGCTTTTCACCGGCGGCCCGGGAGAGGGGGAAGCACCTGCACTGACAGATGAAGATGCTCTGAAACTGCTGCGCCTGATGCGCGTTATGCGCCGTCTTCGGGAGCTGCAACGCGGTCTGACGTACGGGGAGGATAACAGTTATGAATAACTCACAGCGACAGTTGCGGCTACTGAATCTTGTCAGGAAACTGCTGAAGCTGGGCCGCAGCAACAGTAATGCCCATGAGGCAGGACTGGCCCTGCAGCGTGCCCAGAAGCTGATGGCCAGATACGGTATCAGCGAGCTTGACGCCGGCCTTACATCCGTGCGCGAAGCGTCTTCCCGCACGGCCCCTTCGGATGCTGAAAAAGTTCCGGAATGGATGGTGACCCTTGTCCGGGGCGTCTGTCATGCCTTTGGCTGCCGCGCTTATTACTCATGGCGTCAGACCTCTGCCGGGTATCGCCGTTCGGTAACCTTTTACGGATTCAGTGAAAAACCTGAAATAGCAGCCTATGCCTTTGATGTGCTGACGCGCCAGCTGAAAGATGCCACAAATTCTTATCTCAAAACCCAGAGTAAGCGGCTGAAACTGGCCACACGCCGGGCGAGAGCGGAGCAGTTCCGTGACGGCTGGGTATGTGGGGTGCGTGAGGTGATATCGGCAACGGACCTCAGCAGCGAGGAGCAGCAGGTGATGAGCCACTGGCTGGAAAGCCGCAGTATGAAAACAGTAACAACCCGTGAACTGAAAGCCTGCCGCGGGGCGGATACAGCACGTTATCAGGGGTATGAAGCCGGACAAAATGCCCGTCTTCATCAGGGTGTCAGCGGCCGGGGTCCGGCAGCCATTGGTTACCGTCAGGATTAAGGGGGAATGATGAACAGTTTATCTCAGGCTGCAAACGGATTATTGATGCAGCTGGTTATGGATCTCAGAAGTGGCTATCTCCGCCGCTGCGAATCGCTGGGACTGAACCGCGAGGAAATGCAGATGCTGCAGGGGCTCTCGCTCGAAGAGCTTCACTACCTTTCCGGCAGCGAAGTGTCGATCATCAGTGTGGGCATCAATCACGGCAATCTGGTGCGCATGCTGCAGCAGGCCCGGACGGAACAGAAACGACTCCAGCGTATCGATCGGGCGCTGGCGCTGGGCGGCTCCATTGAACTGATGGCCAATTACTTCGGGCTCTCCAGTACGGACGTGGCGGCCCGCCGTCGTATTGCCGGTATCGATGTCCGGCCGGGGCGCGGTAACGCACTGGGTGATGAGGAAAACGCCGCCCTGTGGCGACAGTGGCAAAAGTCCGGGGTTGAAGATGCGGAAAGTGCTGACGGGCTGGACGTGATGATGCTGGCTGCAGAACAGATGAACGTCTCGCTGACGTCGGTCTGGCATGCGGTCCGTGGCTGGCACAAGACCCGGCAGCCTTCTCCGGCCCGAACGCCGGTAAGGAAGACGGCATGAAATACAGAATGGTTGCGCCGGGCCTGCGGGCTCCCCATGGTACGCCGCCGCAATGCTGTCAAAAGGCGTTACGTCAGGTTCGCCGTTTCCGGCAGGGGGCGCGTAATTACACCCGGCTCGATGAGAAAGGCTGCGGTTATTACAAAATCGACCTCGGCCCGTTCTGGCGTCTGCTGAGTCGCAACGAAGGCCGGACATGGCTTCTTCTCAGCCACGAACGCTATAACAGCGCCATACGGAAATAGCAACATGACAGCCTGTTTACCCTGCACCCGTACGCGGGTGCAGTACTAAGCATACTGACAGTTCAGAACGGCCGTGATGGCGGCCGAAAAGGAAAAATAATGAGTCTGCCTGCAGAAAGCCTGATTGCTTATACGCTGGATAAAATGAATGCCCGCCTTGCAGCCAGTCCCCGGCGGGATGATGGCAGGATACGTAACGGCCTGCTGTTTACCGGAAATGTGCATGATTCCATTCCCCGCCGGCTGTTGCTCGACACGCGGTTGTCACCACTGGACAAGATGGGCTGGATGATGATCCGGCTGTATGCACAAAATAATGAGGGGGCGGTTTTCCCCAGCTATGACGAACTGCAGCTGCAGCTTGCCTCACCCGGAAAGGGGAAAGCCTCAAGGGAAACGGTAAGCCGCGTCCTGCTTATGCTGCGAATAACCGGCTGGCTCAGCCTCTGTAAACGCGTGCGGGATGATAAAGGGCGGGTGCGGGGGAATATCTATGCTCAGCACGATGAGCCCCTGACGTTCAGCGATGCGGAAATGCTCGACCCCCGCTTCCTTGATACGGTGGCGGATGCCTGCCTGAGTAAAAACCGGACTATCAGCCAGACCGCCCGCGAAGTGCTCGACGATATAAAAAACGACCCCACCATGCGCCATTATCGCAGCCATCTTGCGCTGATCGAATCGCGTCTGGACCGCCCACAGACGCCCAGCCAGATGGCGAAACATCATCACCGAATACCCTGTCCCGCACCGGGTTCGGAAACCGAACTCAGTCATAAACGGCCAGGAATCGCCGCTAAAAAACAGGGTTCGGATACCGAACTCAGTCCAGAAAGGCATAAAAACTCACTGAGTTCGGAATCCGTACTGCCAGTAAAAACAGGCAGTTATGGCCGGGTTCGGAAACCGAACCATTACGTACGTAGTATCACACACAGTGTGAATAAAAATACGTACGTACCGGGTAAACCTGTGCTTCCCGACAGTCTGCATGAACTTGTTCCGGCAGAAGATATTGCCATGCTGACCGCACAGCTGCAGGCGTTGCCTGAGGAGCAGGCACAACTTGTGCTGCTCAGCCTGCGAAAGGTGATGGCACGCCAGCAGCTCAGCAACCCGGTTGGCTGGTTGCTGGCCGTGATGAAGAAGGCGCGTGAGGGCAGGTTATACGCGCCCCGTCAGGGGGACGATATATCTGACAGTGTCGGGCAAAAAACAGTTCAGCGCCCCGAACAGCAACAATGGAAACCCGAACCACGCGCCTCTGCCCGCCCGGTATCGGAGGAAAATATCAGGGATCTGGTGAAGAAAATTCGGGAAAAAATCATAAATTCATGAGATTGCAGATTTTTACAGGCAGCGGAGCATGAAGTCTTGCACTTTTGCCAGCAAAAATTCTGGCTAAAAAGTGAGCGCTGTTGCCAGTGGCAACACTGACTAAAAAGTAAGCGCTGTTGCCAGTGGCAACACTGGTTGAAAGCCAGGCAATACTTCTTCGCCATAAAAGAGATGAAGGTTCTGCAAATTTGTAACGGTGACGATCTGGTTTTAAGTTGTTCATATACCCCTCTCGCCCGGACTATCTCAAGCGTGTCAAAACTCATTACCCACTAAAGAGAGGCGTTAGACATGTCTGATGGTAAAACAAAGGGCGGAACAACCGCTTCACGAGCGGGGGCCCTACAGTCCTCTGTTAATATCCTGCTCCATACACATTATGCAATCCGGCTTTGGGAGGGCAGGAAACGTGATGCTCCGGACGAGACAGGGGTGAAAAAAAAGAGGCCTGAAATAATCAGCATGCCGCAAGCCATTGCGCGAGCTGGTAATGCTTCCCGAGACTCAGCGGCAGATAATCCCTATGCCGATATGGCTCTGGTACGGCTCGAAGAAGCCCTGCAACGAGCAACACTTAAAATTAATGAAAACGTCAGTTCACTGGATGCCATATTGTCAGCCGTACCCAAAGGGGTAACGCTCTCGGAAGTTGAATCAGCCGATCCGTTAAATGTCAGCGTTTTCAGCCGTTCACCGTTAGGATACCGGTGCGTATGGCTTCTGGTTGGATATGATCAGTTAGCAATGAAAGCTTTCCAGGCTTTTCATTACGGACTGATTTCGCGTTCGCAACGTGACACTATCCTGGACAATGGTGGCCATGCTGTTCGTCAGGTCTATGGCGTGATTCAGCCTTACCGAACACTTGCAGTGACTCGCCGTGATATTGCAGAAAAAACCACGCAAGGGATTGTTGCCATTGAGCGAAATGGCGAACCTGATCCGGATGTGTTAAGCGGTAAAAAACGTTCTTCGTTCTCACCTCCGCTTAAAAAGAACATAGCAGAGGAGGAATAATATGATTCGCCCTGTGTTCCTCCTCACCTCCTTCTTTTTACTGAGCGGATGCGCAACAACGGACTGGGCTGCGATTAATAAACAGGTCAGTGACACAGCCGCAAACCTGACAAAAACGTTGGGCGGCAACAGCAGCGGAGAAAGTGGCGGGATGCCGCTGATGAGTCCGGCGGGGCAACAGGCCATGCAGTCCGTCGATAAAACGTTCTCTGTGCCGGTCGATGTGGATACCGCGGCGGCCCGCCTGAAGCGCCATTACAAATTTATCTCCACGCAGGAGCTTGAGGCACTGCGGCAGGCCGCAAATGACGGGGACTGGAAAGCGGCGGCTGAAGATGATGCGCATCCCGTCTGGGACGCCATGCCGGGCAGCTACTACAAAATGGGCTCCGACTGGAACGAACGTGATCACATGGATATCGAAATCGAGAAAAACGGGTCCGGCAGCAGGCTCTATGTTGTCTATCGCTCATCATCAGCACAGCGTCTGGCCGGGTCCGGCGTCACGAAGCTGATGAATGATGTCCGCGCTGTTGCGGCGGGTGAAAAACGCTGATGCGGGAGGCAACACATGCAACTCTTTCTGTGTGAAAAACCCTCCCAGGCAAAGGATATTGCCCGCGTACTGGGTATCAGCAAGCGTGAGCAGGGATTTATCAGCGGCGGTAACATCGTTGTGACCTGGGCGGTCGGCCATTTACTCGAAACTGCCAGCCCTGAAGCCTATGGCGAGCAGTATGGCAGGCCATGGCGTGCCGATGTTCTGCCTGTGCTGCCTGAGGCCTGGAAAATGGTCGTCAAAGATCAGACAAAATCGCAGTTCACCGTTATCAGTAAGCTGCTCAAAAAGGCGTCTGAGGTGGTCATCGCCACCGATGCCGACCGCGAGGGAGAAGTTATCGCGCGTGAGCTGCTGGAATATTGCCACTACAGTGGCGTGGTGCGCCGGCTCTGGTTATCAGCCCTGGATGAGGCCAGTGTGAAGGAAGCACTGGGCAGTATTCTTCCGGGGGAAAAAACAGCCCTGCTGTATGATGCCGGCAAAGGCCGGAGCCAAGCTGACTGGCTCATCGGTATGAACCTGACCCGGCTTTATACCCTCAAAGCCCGTGACTCAGGGGTGTCAGAAGTGCTGTCCGTCGGGCGGGTACAGACGCCGACGCTTGCCATGGTAGTTAACCGGGATAATGAAATCACGTCCTTCGTGCCAAAGTCCTGGTGGCAGGTACATGCGCTTATTGAAAAAGAGGGCGTCCGGTTCCGGGCTGGCTGGGTGCCTGTTGAGCAGTACTGTGACGAGGAAAAGCGTTGCATCAATCCTCAGGCAGCCCGGGCGGTAGGACAGCTTTGTCAGCAGCAGGGCAGGGCTACGGTACTGGAGGTGACACAGAAGCGGGAGAAAACGGCGGCACCCCTCTGTTTTGACCTGGGCACCCTTCAGCAGGTCTGTTCCCGAAAATTCGGCATGGGCGCAAATGATGTGCTCGCTATTGCTCAGTCACTTTACGAAACCCATAAAGCGACCACCTACCCCCGGACAGACTGCGGTTTCCTTCCAACTTCGATGCAGCAGGAAATACCCGACGTTCTGGCGGCAGTGGCAAAATCCGATCCCGCTGTGGCCCCGGTACTGAATCAGCTGGACAGGCAGTTTGTCTCGCGTGTCTGGAATGACAAGAATATCACCGCGCACCATGCCATCATTCCCACCCGACAGGCATTTGATTTGTCGCGCCTCAGCGCCGATGAGCTGAAGGTCTACCATCTGATTCGCCAGCATTATTTCGCCCAGTTCCTTCCGCTGCAGGAATCTGACGTGACGGAGGCGTCTTTTAATATCGGTGGCCAGCTGTTCCGTACACGCGGGAAAGTCGGTGTGGTGACGGGCTGGAAGTCATTGTTCCAGGCTGAAAAAGATGACGATGAAGAGGACGTCGACGGTGACAGTATGGCGCTGCCGGCGCTGGCAAAAGGGGATATTTGCGTTGTCACCGGTTCTGAGGTTAAGGATATGAAAACCAGTCCGCCTAAACCGTTCACGGAGGGGACGTTGATTGCTGCCATGAAGAACGCGGCCAGTTTCGTCAGTGACCCGAAGCTGAAGAAAGTGCTGCGTGATAACGCCGGTCTGGGCACAGAGGCGACGCGTGCGGCAGTACTCGAAACCCTCTTCAAGCGACACTATCTGGAGAAAAAAGGGAAGCACATCCACTCAACGCAGATGGCACGAGAGCTGATTGCGTCCCTGCCGGAAACGCTGACGAGTCCGGGCATGACGGCATTATGGGAGCAGGCACTGGATGATATTTCGCAGGGGAAAATGTCGCTTGCAGTCTTTATGCAAAAGCAGCTGCAGTGGACCCGTCACCTTGTCGAAAAAGGCCGCCAGGACAGTGTGAAAATCACCGCTCCCGTCACGCCTCCCTGCCCGTTATGTAAAGGCCCCACACGTAAACGTAAAGGTAAAAATGGTGATTTCTGGGGGTGCATACGCTATCCGGACTGTGAGGGAATTATCAGTACAGGTAAGAAGAAAGCAGCGAAGCGTAAAAAAACATCGGTTAAGGCTAAAACAGAATAATCCGCGCAGTATTTAACTATTTCACTGTACAACCCCGGGGCGGGTTCTGCTATTGTTGCCAGGCTTTGATGCATAGGTGCCCCGCTGGCCACGGTGCTGTAAGGTAAACTTTAACGGGATTTACCCGCAGCAGGCCTGGCAGGAAGTTATTGCACACTAACTGACCTGTAAGACGCATGCACTCCGTGAAAACCGCGTCGGGATTATTCCCCGGAGACAGATGAGACGACCGCAGGTTAAGGCACTGACCCCAGGGCACCGGAAACGGTGCCCTTTTATTTTTACGGATCACGTTTTCCATTTTGACCGTTGACATTCCGGGAGGACGGTTTAATTATAAAAGTGCTAAACCGTCGTTCATACGACCACCAATGATTCAGTAGCCTGTGAGAATCGCCTTCGGGTGGCTACAGCGAAAGCTCCTGTAACCTGAAAGGGAGCAAACTTTGGTACATCTGCGCACCTTTGAAAGCAGATATCGCCTGTACAAGCGCATTACGACGCGGCGATGAAGGTTCCTTCAACATACCAGACTCTCAGGATTCAACCGATCCTGACCCCCGACGGGAAATCACTCCCGTCAGGGCAGATGGTTTCTCCGTCGTACCTATTTTTACCTCCATGGAGAAAACATCATGTCTGCAAACAACACTTCTGCATCTGCAAAATCTGAGTACTTCAACCTGACTATCAAAGGCATCGGGTATCTCAGCAACATTCGGCAGGTTAACCATCAGAATGGCTCGTTCCTCAGCTGCGTAATTAATGCACTGAGTGGTCCGACTGATAATCCGGCCTACGTCCGTTTTGACATTTCTGTCGCAGGTAAAGAGGCAACCAGCCTTATCGCCCGCTGCCAGAAAGCCGTCGATGAAGACAAGAAAGTCCTGTTGGGCTTTAACCTAAGTAACCCGTCCACGGACATATTTACGCTGAACAAGGGTGACCATGCCGGCGAACAGCGCGTCAGTCTGAAAGCCCGCCTGATAAAGGTGGACTGGATCAAAATAGGCCAGGAAATGGTTTACAAGACTGAAAAATCTGACTCCGTGCCGCCGCAGAATGGCTCTGCCGCACAACAAAACTACGCAGAAAACTCATTCTGATGCGCACCTGACACACTCCGTTCGCGGGGTGTTTCTTTATTCCTTACAGGAGAAATGATTATGTCCTCACGCGGCGTTAACAAGGTTATTCTTGTCGGAAACCTCGGCCAGGATCCTGAAGTTCGTTATATTCCTAACGGCAGCGCAGTTGCCACCCTTTCGCTGGCCACGTCTGAGAGCTGGCGCGATAAGCAGTCCGGTGAACAGAAAGAAGTGACCGAATGGCATCGGGTGGTTATTTTCGGCAAGCTGGCAGAAATTGCGGGTGAATATCTGCGTAAAGGCTCCCAGGTTTACATCGAGGGCCAGCTGCGCACACGCAAATGGACCGATCAGGCCGGCCAGGATAAATACACCACAGAGGTGGTGGTCAATATTGGTGGCACCATGCAGATGCTTGGCGGTCGGCAGTCCGGCAGCGGTCAGAATACGTCTCCCCGGAATGACTGGGGCCAGCCTCAGCAACCTTCCGGACCGACTCACAGTGGCCAGCCTTCCGGCAGCAGTGCCGGTGCGCCACCGATGGACTTCGATGACGATATACCGTTCATTGGATTCGGGTATGGAGTACCAAAATCGGCAATCCATGCACTCTGAACAGCCTTTATGGCAGTTGCTCTGAACTTACACATAATCCGGTCAGCATTTAAGGATAACTGACATGCCTGTTATACTGAGGATCAACGGTTTCCGGTTCTTTTTTTATTCTAATGAAGGTAACCCGCTCGAACCTGCACACATTCACGTAATGAAAGCAGGTAGTGAAGCCAAATTCTGGTTAACGCCATCAGTGGCACTGTCCAGTAACGATGGGTTTAATTCACGGGTATTAAAAGAACTGACGGGGATCGTTGAAGATAACCAAGCATTGTTTCTGGAGGCCTGGAATGACTATTTCAGCTAAACGGGTCAGCTTCGATGAGGCCACGATGTGGGTTGAACTCAACGACGCCCGTACCATCGGTGTGCCGCTGGCATGGTTTCCACGCCTGTTGCATGCTTCAACTGAACAGCTTAACAGCTATGAACTGAGTCCCCGTGGTATCCACTGGGACGCGCTGGACGAAGACATTTCTATTGCGGGTTTGCTTGAAGGCCGCGGCGATGTGACCCATCGTCCCCATAAAGTAGCCTGACAGCGCGCTATTAGTGAAAAACGCTGGCTTTTGCCGGCGTTTTTTTTCATCAACGGAAAATCAGTTGTTAATTGAGTGAAACCGGACCGATTCCGCACAGTGAGGGCTATTTTATCACTGTACAGGAAAATTCCGGATGAAACGTAACACCTCTCACAACATATTTTCACCAGGCAGGCTTGCCACTGTTCTTCCCCTGCTGCTCCTTGCGGGCTGTGTTTCCCAGCCGCAAAAGTTGCAGCAACGCGCGCCTGCCGACCCGACCCCCGGCACCACCGTCACCCGCAACGTTCAGCCGGTCTCTCCGGACGAGTATGCGCGGACGCCTGAAGTGGTGCGCTACGATCGTTATCTGCTGGTCAGTACCGATCCGCAGGCGGCCCAGCGTGACCCTCTCTCGCAGATTATTGATATTCGCATCCCGTCATCCCTGCATCCTACCGTGGCGGATGCGCTGCGTTACGCCCTGCGCCAGTCCGGTTATTCCCTGTGCGCGACCGGTTCCGCCAACGGCGTGCTTTACCGCCAGGCATTGCCGGCGGTTCAGTACCAGCTGGGCCCGATGCGCCTGCGTACTGCCCTGCAGGTCCTGGCCGGTCCGGCCTGGCAGCTTGAGGTGGATGATGTACAGCGTGTGGTCTGCCACAGCCTGCGCGACGGCTACCAGCTGCCGGTCTCCCAGCTTCCGCCGCCGGTCAGCACCTGGTCCACGCCTGCGCCGTCAGCCGTGTCACAACCGGCCATCAGCGCCCCTCAGTCCGTCCCCGTTAAATCTGTCAGCGGAGGGTTTCTGAGAAAATGAGCGAACAGCAACCATTACATACTGACCCCGCGCCGGCCCGTAAAAGATTCAGCTGGCGTCCCCGCCGCCGCCTCATCTGGGGCGCTGCCGGCGGTGTGGCGCTGGCCGGCATTCTGGCGCTGGGCTACACCGCCTTCAGTCTGGGCATATCGAACCTCGATGAGCGCCTTACACGCCTTGAATCTCAGGGCAGTACTGCGGCCACTGTTGAGACAGTCGCGGCCCTGCAGTCAGATGTGGCCACGCTCAGAGCCGGTCTGCAGGATAGCCGGAAAAAACTTGGTGAGATGCAGCAGGAGCTGAGCGCAGCAGCGAAAGAGGCCGGCAGCGACGAAGTGGTGCGTCAGTCATTGCGAACCCTTCAGGACGCCCAACAGGGGCTGGAAACCCGCCTGAGTGCGCTCACTGAGCAGCTGACAGCGCTGAAATCACAGCCGGCACCCGCACCCGCCGCACCTGTCGCCGCACCGGTCAAAAAAAACGCGCCTGCTGCAAAAAAGCCCCGTCCCGCTGACGCACGTCGTTCTGCTCCGTCCCTTCGCGTGGCCCGCACTGCGCCTTTTGTGCTGACGGGCGTGGAGAAGCGGGGGGCAGAGTCCTGGGCTGCCATCGCACCCCGGGGCTACAGCAGCCTGTCGCAGGTGGCCCTGGTCGGAGAGGGCGAAACCGTTGCTGGCTGGACGCTGGTCAGTGCCGGTTATGGTGAGGCGACGTTTCGGGTTAACGGCCGCCTGACCGTGCTCAGAGCAGAATAACGGAGCGAATGATGAAACTGAAACATACCTTTTTAGCCGCCATGCTGCTGAGTCCCCTGACCCTGGCCGCGACCACATCAGGACAGACGGATGTCAGCCGACAGGAATCAACACAACGGGCGGACTCCGCACAGCAAAACCTGCAGCAGCAGGCCGGACAGTGGGGACTCAGTACCGACGATTATCAGCGTTATCAGCAGCTGATGAAGGGACCCAGGGGTATCCAGTCGCCGGGTCTCGATCCGCTTTCCACCCTCGGTATCGAGGCGCAGACGCCAGCAGAGCGCCGTAAGTTTGCTGAAAAGTGGGTGAAGGAAGAGTTTGCCCGCACCCAGAAGGAGCTTGATTTCCAGCGTGAGGTGAACGCGGCCTGGCAGCGCCTGTATCCGGGCACACTGCCGGTCAATATGGGGAACGCCTCCGGCGTGGCGCACGACAGTGGTGGCCGGCTGGCGCTGTTCGTCAGGTCAAAAGACTGCGCAACCTGCGACGCGAAACTGTCTGCCGTGCTGGCTGACAACCGGCCGGTGGACATCTATCTGGTCGACAGCCAGGGCAGTGATGATGCGCTTCGCAGCTGGGCGCGGGACCACCACATCCCCGTGGAAAAGGTCCGCAAGCGCCAGATCACGCTTAACCACGACGGCGGACGGTGGATGCGCTTTGGTAACGGCCTGATGCCGGTTTTACTCCAGCAGGCGGGAGACGGTAAATGGGCAATCGCAGCATTCTGACCGGCGCGCTGGCGCTGGGCTTACTGATGGCGGCCGTCCCTGACGGTCATGCTGACCAGACGGTGCCGGAGGGTTACGTCCGCGTGGCCATGGCGCACGGCGTGCCCCCGGAAGCGCTTTACTCGGTCTCACTGAGCGAGTCTTCGCGCAAACTTCCCCGCGGCGTGCGTCCATGGCCCTGGACCATCAATGTGGCAGGCAAAGGGTATCGCTATGAGAAGCGTCTGCAGGCCTGGCAGGCGCTGCAGGTCTTTATGAAGCGTCACCCGCTTAAGCGCATCGATGTCGGTATTGCCCAGGTCAATCTGGGCTGGAACGGTCATCATTTTGCCTCGACGTGGGATGCCTTTGACCCTTACACCAACCTGAACGCCGCCGCCACCATTCTGCGTGAGTGCTGGGCGCGTAAGCCCGGCAGCTGGCTGGATGCGGCCGGCTGCTACCACCATCCCGCAGGTGGTCAGCCTGCTGCACGTTACCGCGCCATTGTGAGAGGGCATCTGGCAAAAATCAGCCCTGCCCCCCGCATTTCTGCGCCGGCAGCTGAAGCGCCCCGTTCGGTTGCTGCGCTCACCCCCGATCCAGGCTTCGTCTGGACTGAACCCGGGAGATAACCCTGATGAAAACGCTGTCCTTACTGCTGTTTACCCTCCTTCCCCTGACCGGGCATGCTGAACTGAACGTCATTGCTGACCTGGGCGGTCAGGATGCCGCCCCGTACTTTGAGGCCGTTAATAAACAGCCCGGCATGAGTACGGAAGACACCGCGCCTTCACCCCTGTCACCCGTGCTGCAGGGCGAGGCCGCCATGTTACCGGTTTTCACGCCGGAGTTGCGGCCGGGCAGCATGGCCGACCGGCCGCTGCAGTTGCCCGGCATCGGGGCGTTGTTTCTGGTCGGGGATGATGCCCTGTCCCGTGACTGGCTGAAGGCCAATGCCGGCGCGCTGGCTGAACAGCATGCGGCCGGGATGATCGTCAACGTCACGGACATGGCTGCCGTGCGTGAGCTGCGTGAGCTGGCACCCGGTGTCAGTCTGGCCCCGGCTTCCGGCAGCGAGCTGGCCCGTCGCCTGCAGATTGCGCATTATCCGGTACTTATCACCGATACCGGCCTGACGCAGCAGGTGAGGCCGTAATGGTCGCGACACCGCTCAACGGTCTGCTGACAGGTCACTCCGCAGGGATTGCCATGCTGGCCATCCTGTTCCTGGTGGTGATGGCCTTTCTCAACCTGCGCCAGCGGGAGAACGCCAGCGCCCGCCGTCACCGGCGATACCGGGCAACGGCCGGTCGGGTACTGGATAAACTGACCCACCTGCCGGGAGATGCACAGCGCCTGACCTATCTGCGCAAAATCAGCCCCTATGTCTTTGAAGAGCTGTTGCTCTGTGCCTTTGAACGCTAGGGGCTGACCGTGGTGCGCAATGCCTCATACAGCGGTGATGGCGGCCTTGATGGTCAGGTCATCATCGACGGTGAGCACTGGCTTATCCAGGCCAAACGGTACAGCCGTGCTGTTTCCCCTGCACATGTTGAGGACTTCGACCGGCTTCTTCTGCAGACCGGCCGCCGGGGGCTGTTTATCCACACGGGGCGCACCGGAAAAATGAGCCGCACCCTTCGCACGGCGTCACCGCGCCTGCGCATCATCAGCGGGCAACGCCTGCTGGCCATTATCGCCGGGCAGGACGTCCGGCAGTACCTCTGAGGAATCTTTTATGCACATCATCCTGAACAGCCTGCGTTACGCGTTGTGGCTTATGTTCTGTTTATTCCGTCATGCCGTGTTCCTGCCTGCCGCTTTCGGTGGTGTACTCCTGCTCGCCTGGTTTGTTTTCGGCCATCCGGTCAGTGACCTGAACGACCAGCTGCAGAAGGAGGCAACGGCATGGCGCACCGCGCCGCCCGGACATTACATGTGGGAGGAATGCCCGGCGCCTGATAATGCGGCTCCGCCTGAGGCAAAGCCGGCGGCCTGCACCGCCACTGCTGTCACCACTGAAACCGCGGCGAACAATTACCTGCGGTCATTGCGGGCCGTATGGATTGTTTTTCTCTTTCTGTCGAATGTTCTGTATGTGCTCTGGCGCTTACTGGCGAATGCCCTGCATTACCATTGTCTGCCCCGCAGGGAAGCCGGTGCCGGAAAGGGGGCGTATATCCGTATGGCCAACGGTAAAATCATAAAGGAGGCAGGCGATGAGTAACCGTTACGTGATTGAAGCCCTGCTGCGTCCGGCCGTTGAGCTGAATACCGCCGTGGTGTCGGGCATGGCGGCATATGTCTGTGTGCAGGCACCCTGGGCTGTTGCCCTGGCTCCGTCTGTCAGCTATGTCACCGCTGCCGGGTTTGCGGCGCTGGCTGTCACCCGCACCCTTCAGGGGATGAAGATTATTCGCTACCGCCGCAATCTCCGCCGCCTGCCACGCTATGTCATGAGCAATAAACAGATACCCGTCAGCCATCGTCGCCTGTTTCTCGGCCGGGGGTTCCGCTGGACGCAGAAACACACCCAGCGCCTGCAGGATACGCTGCGCCCTGAAGTGGCCCGTTACCTGCAGCCAAACCGCTTTTATCTGGGGGCGCGTCAGCTCGAAATGATGACAGAGCACCGTCTGCCCTGGCTGGGCAAGCTGCTGAGTGCCGATACGCCGCTGAACCCAGTGCGGCCGTTACCGCCGGTGGGCGGGAATCCGGTGCTGCACGGCATCGAGCCCGACGAAAAAGACGTCACCTTGGCCCTGGGGGAGCGCGTTGGCCATACGGTGGTGTACGGCACCACGCGCGTCGGTAAGACCCGGCTGGCAGAGCTGCTGGTCACCCAGGATATCCGGCGGGGTGAAGTCACCATCGTGTTTGATCCGAAAGGCGACGCAGACCTGATGAAACGCGTCTGGGCAGAGGCCCACCGGGCCGGGCGCGGGGATGAGCTGTATATCTTTCATCTCGGCTGGCCTGAAATTTCAACCCGTTATAATGCCGTCGGGCGTTTTGGCCGCGTGTCAGAGGTGGCGTCCCGTGTGGCCGGTCAGCTGTCGGGTGAGGGGAACAGCGCAGCATTCCGCGAATTTGCCTGGCGGTTCGTCAACATCATCGCCCGTGCGCTGGTCGCCCTGGGTGAACGCCCTGACTACACGCTGATCATGCGCTATGTGAACAATATCGCCGATCTCTATATCCGCTATGCGGAAAAAATCATCCAGGCGCAGCTGCCGGCTCTGCAGACGCAGATTGAGAATAATCAGCAGGTGCTGGGAGAGGACGACGTGCCCCGTAACATGCAGGGTCAGCCGGATGCGTTACGCATCTGGGCCATTGAGGTTGCCCTGAGTTCAGAAGAGGGTAAAAAACTCTATGATCCCATCCTTGACGGGCTGCGGTCAGCGGTACGTTATGACCGTACTTACTTTGACAAAATCGTGGCGTCGCTGCTGCCGCTGCTGGAAAAACTGACCACCGGCAAGACCGCCGAGCTGCTGTCGCCGGATTATCAAGACATTGACGACACGCGGCCGATTTTTGACTGGGAACAGATCATCCGTAAAAAAGCCGTGGTGTATGTGGGGCTCGATGCGCTCAGTGACAGTGAAGTGGCGAGCGCAGTCGGTAACTCCATGTTCGCCGATCTGGTGAGTGTGGCCGGGCACATTTATAAACACGGTATCAATGCGGGCCTGCCGGGCGGGAAAGAAGGGAAGTCCCTGATTAACCTGCACTGTGATGAGTTTAACGAGCTGATGGGGGATGAGTTTATTCCTCTCATCAACAAAGGGGGCGGTGCCGGCATGCAGGTGACGGCCTATACACAGACGTCTTCTGATATTGAGGCACGCATCGGGAATGCGGCCAAGACGGCCCAGGTACAGGGTAACTTTAACAACCTGATTATGCTGCGCGTCAGGGAGAACCGCACCGCCGAACTGCTGACCACGCAGCTGCCGCAGGTGGAGATTTACACCAAAACGCTGGTCTCCGGGCACCAGGACACGGCCGATGTCAATGCAGACCAGGACTTCACCTCAAGCACCCAGGACCGCGTCGGGACGGTAAAAGTCCCGCTACTGGAGCCGGCCGATATCGTGACGCTGCCAAAAGGGCAGGCGTTTGCCCTGCTGGAAGGCGGGCAACTGTGGAAAATCCGCATGCCGCTGCCTGCCGGGGATGCTGATGATGTGCTGATGCCGGAAAGTATTGAGAAAATCGCGGAGGAGATGCGGCGCAGCTATCACAGCGGCGAATCCTGGTGGCGGGATGGTCCGGCCCTGAACGTGCCGGTCACAGGAGGGAAGAATGGCTGAGGTAAAACGTCCCCCACAGCAGCAGACGCTGCCGGAACGCAAGCACGGCATTCTGTATAACCTGCTCTGGGGCTGGCCATGGGCCCTGGTGGGCGTGGTGCTGTCCTCGCTGCTGCTGAGCCTGCTGATTGAATATATCGGCATCGCCTTCTTCTGGCCGGAAGCCGGGGCGGCGCACAGTGAAGCGGTCATGAACACCGAGCTGGGATGGCTGTCCACGGAGTTCACCCGGAGCCTGTTGCTGTCTGAGCCTTCCGTGACCGTCGTTCGATGGGTGAGCACCGCGTATCAGTGGGCCTTTGTGGACAGTGGCTTCCTGGACTGGGTCCGGCAGCAGTATGCACACCAGATGCACAGTGACAATGCCGTCACCCGGGAAATCAACAGCTGGAGCGGCTGGCTTGCTGGCTACCTGCGTGAATACCTGCTGGCCACGGTATGGATCAGCATTATCACCCTGGTACGCGTCACCATCCTGGTGCTGTCCGTGCCGTTGTTTGTGCTGGTCGTGGTGGTGGCGCTGGTTGAGGGGCTGGGGCGGCGTGATCTGCGGCGGTACGGCGCGGGGTATGAAAGTTCGTTTGTCTATCATCATGCCAAAAAGCTGGTCAAACCGGCCGCTGTGGTGCCCGCCATGCTGTACCTTTCCTGGCCCACGGCAGTCTACCCCAATCTGCTGTTGTTGCCGGCGGCTGTTCTGCTGGGGATCGCCGTAACGGTGACCACTGCGTCGTTCAAGAAGTATCTTTAAATCAGAGCTGGACGGAGGCGTGCAAAACTTGTTTTGCGCGCCTGCCGTCAGCAGACAAGCCATGAAACGACCGTTACTGGCGCGTCAGTGTCAGTTATTAAATACCGTCAGTTCTGTCACTTTGAAGCTGTCTGGCTTGTTGGTTATGCTGTCGTAGGGGGCCTGTAGCTTCCATTGCTGACCCGGCTCCAGATTTTCAGCCATCGCTGCCGTATTTCCTATTACTGTCCCATTCTGAAGCAAGTTGAATTTGACAATTACAGTCTTCACAGGCCCACCTGACACGTTTGTTCCCGTGCCTTCAATTTGCTGCAAACCATTTGCTGCTGAGGCGAAATGCAGGTCTGAAAGCTGGACTTTGCCAGTACCGTCGGCCGCAAGAACAGGGCCGGTAATCAGTGCAGTGATTAACGTGGCCTTCAGAACAGTATTCATCATTTTCATTTTCCCTCTGTTTACCGTTGAGTTTTCTTAATATCACAATGAACCTTTATTTACAGCTAAACCTGCCACCGGCACTGACCTGCAATTAATTTTGAAATTCCTGTTTAGGGTTTATCGCTGACCCGACGCTCCCTCTTCCGCATCCTGTCCGCACCCCTTAATCCTTCTGGAGGTGCATATGAACTCACATCGTCCGGCCATGCGGCGCAACCGTCGTGTCCCGGGCATCACTGGCCTGGTATTGCTGACCTTTCTGGCATCAGCTGCTACACAGGCATCCGAGAAAGACGAGCTTGCGTCTGTTCAGCGTCAGCTGGACCAGGTTCAGGCGTCGCTTGAACGGGCCCGCGTGGCGGCTGCACAGGCCGACCCGGCTGACCGTGGCCGCTTTTTCTTTGATTACCGTCAGGCCACATCCGATCTCAACACCATCCGCAGCGGCATTGACCGCTATCTGGAGCCCTCCCGCGCGCAACCGCGTGACCCGTCTTATGTGGCCGGTAATTACCGGCGGGAGCGGCCCTGATGTCCATGACATCCGAACAAACGAACGCGTTTAAAGCCGGCTCCGGCAGTCTTGATGTGAACATCCTTCATCTGCTCTGCATCGGGGCATTGCTGGCATTTCTTTTTTTATGGGCCGCGTGGGCGCTGTCGGATGTCTGGACCGGCTGGAGTAACACAAAAGTGCGGGACGCGGCCCTGGGGCGTTTTGCCGTCCGCACCGTGCTGCTGTTGCTTGTGTGTATCTGGATGTTTGCCAGTTAACCCGATTATGAACGTTAAGTCAGGAGATGAATTCCATGCACCATTCTGAGTCTGTTGTTGCCCGCCTGCGCCGTTTCGCCAGTCGTACGCTGACCCGCGCCGGTACGCTTGTCCTCCTGGGCTGGCTCACCTGCAAACCGGCCTTTGCGGACTTGCCAAGCGTTGAAGCGCCTGAGTCCGGAGGCGGAAGCGGGCTGTCCGGACAAATCAAGGGCTACCTGCAGGACGGCATTGTTATCGGGGGGCTGGTCGTGGCGGCCGTTGCCTTTATCAACGTTGCCATTGCCGCCCTGCACACCTTCACCGAAGTCCGCAATGAGAAAGCCACCTGGACCAAATTCGGGGCCATTGTGGTGGTGGGTGTGGTGCTGCTGGTTGCCGTTATCTGGCTGCTCGGCAAGTCTGCCGACATTCTGCTGTAGGAGCCTGCGACGATGCAGACCATTCGTTTTTTACCTGACCGTCTCAACAGTGAGCCCGTGGTGTTTCGCGGGTTTACCACCCATGAGATGGGGCTGGCAGCCCTTGCCGGCGCGGGTGCGGGTCTGCTCCTGTCACTGCCGTTTATCCCGCTTGCCGGCTGGGTTGTTGTTCCCACCGGCCTGCTGGTCATGCCGCTGCTGCTCGTCTGGTTCGGCGGCCGCTGGATGGCCAGGCTCAAGCGCGGTAAGCCTGAGAACTGGCTCTGGCAGCGACTGGAGACGAAAAAACGCCGGCTGGGGATGGGCAATCCGAAACTGATAGTGGATGCCCGGGGCTGGTCAGTGAAACGTAACAGGAGAGCCTCATGAGCCGTTTTCGCCATGCGGTAAAAGACCGCGACCAGCATATTCAGACGCTGCGCATCGCCTGCGCCGTGCTCGCCTTTTTCCTTTTATTCACCTGTGCCGGCTGGATGCTGGCACCCAGCAAGCTGACCGTGCATAACCCGCCGGATTTACGTACCGGCAGCACGCGGCCCTGGTGGGAAGTGCCCCCCCCGACGGTCTACTCCTTTGCGTTCTACATTTTTCAGCAGCTCAATGCCTGGCCGAAAAATGGCGAGGTGGACTATTCCGCCAAAATCAAGGCGTTGTCGCCGTATCTGACGCCGTCCTGTCAGGATTTCCTGAAAGCGGATGCAAAGAAACGCGGTGACGCCGGGGAACTCACCGACCGCGTGCGAGTGGTGTATGAAGTGCCCGGTCGCGGTTACCAGTCACTGAGCGTGACCGTACAGGATCGCGATCACTGGATAGCCCGCCTGGACGTGGTGGCCGATGAATATTTCCATGCCGAGCCGGTCAAACGCGCCCTGGTGCGTTACCCGCTGAAAGTGGTGCGCTGGGAAGGTGATGCGGAGCGCAACCCGTTCGGTCTGGCGCTGGACTGTTATGCCGGTGTGCCCCAGCGTCTGGAGGCGGCACCGCCTGCACCTAAACCGGAGAAGTCAGGAGTGTTTCAGTGATGAGTAAAAAACCCCACTACCGCGCCGGGCTGATGGCGCTGTCCTTCGTCCTGCTGCCCCTGGCGACACTGGTATCACGTCCTGCCGGCGCAGATGAGCTGATGAAATGGGAGCGTATTCCGCTGCAGATTCCGCTGAAGGTGGGGCAGGAGCGGGTGGTCTTTGTGGACAAAAACGTCCGCGTTGGTTTTCCGCCGGCGCTTAACGGCAAACTTCGGGTGCAGAGCACCGGGGGTGCCGTCTACCTGAAAGCCGACAGCACCTTTCCGCAGACGCGGGTGCAGCTGCAGGATGTGGAAAGCGGCGAGGTTCTGCTGTTTGATATCGCCGCCGGTGAAAAAGGGCCGACTGAGCCGGTCCGTCTGGTCTACAGCGGTGATGTCAGCACGCTGAGTCACGCCGGCGATGCGGCCAGTCAGGCAGGTGGTGCAGACCGGGCTGCTTCCGGATCAGGCTCATCTGCTTCCACCGGCAGCGATGACGGCACCCAGGCAAAGCGAAAAAAAATCCGCTACAGCGCCCCCATCCCGGTGCTGCTGACCCGCTATGCGGCCCAGAGCCTGTATGCGCCGGCACGTACGGTCGAGGCGGTCCCAGGTATTCATCCGGTCAACCCGCATCTGCCCCGACGCGTCAGCACGCTGTATCCCTCTGAACCATTAACGGTCACGCCGCTGGCTGGCTGGGGCGTGGCAAACCGCAGCGTGGTGGCACTCAGGCTCACGAACACCGGCAGCCGTAAAGTCGTTCTGGATCCGCGTGCGCTGCAGGGACAATTTGTGTCTGCAACCTTCCAGCACCGCTGGGTCGGTCCGGCCGGCACGCCGGAAGACACCACCACGGTGTATGTGGTGACCGCCGGTCGTCCGGAGAGCGCATTTATTGCTGAGCCGTCTGCGCTGCGTAAAGCTGCCCGTGCGGTAAAAGAGGAGGCCCGCCATGCAGATTAAATCTAATGCCCTGGTGAAGTTTATCGTGCCGGCCGTGGTGATTGCCGGGCTGGCCGTGGGGCTCAAAAGCTGCAAAAACGAACCGGCAGAACAATCTCAGGCAAAACAAAGCGGCGGCCCCCTGCATAATCTCTCGCCGGATGAACTGAAGGCGCTGGGTGTGGAAGGCGACACGCCGGAGGACACCCTGCGCACGCTCATCGGCCGGCTGAACGATGTGCGTGACCGCCAGAAAACGCTGGATAAGCAGAACGCGGATTTGGTGAAAGAAAACGAGCGGTTGCGCCGGCGCAATCAGGACGTTTCAGGGCAGGTGAATGAGGCCGTCAACGGTCTGCGCGAGCAATACGACAAGCGGCAGGCTCAGCTTCAGAACGAACAACTGAGCCTGACGGCGAAAATCCAGGAGCTGACCGACAAACTCAAAAAGCCTGACAGCGAGAAAAAAACGGCGGACAGCGATATCCCGCTGGGGCTGGGGCTGGACGGCATGGGCAGCAGCACCGGGGGGAGCGCTTCTCAGGGCAGCGACGGCATGATGTGGGTCGCGCCGACGGACCAGAAAGAGACGGATCCGCGGGATGCGGCCAGCGGCAAAGCCTCACCTCAGTTCCCGACCTCTTTTCTGGGGGAAAATGAGCTGACCCGCCAGAAAGCCGCTTATGAGGAGAAAGTGAAGGGACGGACGAATGAAAAAGGGGCGGAAGAGAGCGCCGAGCCGGTTTACACGCTGCCGGAAAATTCCACGCTGGTCGGCAGCCGCGCCATGACGGCACTGCTTGGCCGGGTGCCCATCAACGGCACCGTGACCGATCCTTATCCGTTCAAGGTGCTTATCGGTAAGGATAACCTGACGGCAAACGGCATCGAACTGCCGGACGTCGAAGGGGCGATTGTTTCCGGTACGGCCAGCGGTGACTGGACGCTGTCCTGCGTGCGCGGGCAGGTTAACAGCGTCACCTTTGTCTTTTCCGACGGTACGGTGCGCACCCTCCCCAGACCGGACACCAGTAACAACGCCGGCGGGCAAAATAATAACGCTCAGGCTAAACAGGATACCGGCACCAGTGGCGGTATCGGCTGGATTTCGGATGAAAACGGGATCCCGTGCATTGGCGGCGAACGTAAGTCCAACGCCTCCACCTACCTGCCCACCATCTTTGGCCTGTCGGCTGCCGGTGCGGCGGGTGAAGCGATGAGCCAGGGGCAGTACACCACGCAGAACAACGTGAATGGCATTTCCGCCACCATGACCGGCGACGCCGGACAGGCGGCGCTGGGGAAAGCCATTTCCGGCGGCATGTCTGAAACCACGGACTGGATCAAACAGCGCTACGGGATGACGTTTGATGCCATTTATGTGCCGCCGGGTGCCCGTCTCGCCGTGCATATCACCCGTCAGCTGGCCATTGATTATGAAGATAAGGGCCGTAAGGTGCGCTACGACTTCACCCTGCCGGGTGGCGTCAGTGACAACGGCGGACTGGACTGAGTACACGGCCATGGCGGGACAGATAACGTTTTTCCCTCTTTCATCCGTGTGCTAGACGTTCAGCGACGGGGCAGGCTGGCATATTGACGTGATCCCTGCGTCTTCTGCGGTTCTGTTGCTGCGACCCGTAGCGCTGTTGCCTGCCGGTGCACCTTTACTGCGCTGGCGCGATGGCCAGCTTTTACTGGATATCGGCAGGTTCTCCCTGCCGCTCAATGCCCGGGAGTGTGCCGTTTCGTGGCGCAGCCCGAAAATCCCGCGCCGGCTTTACTGCCCGCGTATGACATTACGGGAGCTGGGGCACCTGCTGAATGTCAGTGCATTCGTTTTTATCTGCGGCGGTTACGATCCGGCCGCCTCACAAAGGAGATACCGGTAATGTACAGAACGGTTTTCATTCTGGCCCTGAGCTGTGTAATGCTCAGCGGCTGCTCAACCTCCAAAGAGGAAATGCTGCCGGCGGGCGATAACACCATGCTTGAACTGTGGAACGGGGCGGACGGTGGCGGCAGTACTTCCCGCCAGTCTGCGGCGGCCCACGACACGCTGCGACGGCCGCTGACGGGCAGCGAAACGCAGACGGACGCGCAGGCCGACCGCAGCTACAGCCGTACTCAGGAAAGCGACATCACCCAGCAGTTTCCCCGGTTGCCCAACCCCGACATGGTGATGTACCTGTATCCCCATCTGGCCGACGGTAACACGCCGGTGCCGGGTTACAGCACTGTGTTCCCGTTCTACAGCCAGACGCAGTATGCCATGCCTGGCGAGCGCACGGAGGCCCTGTAATGCTTTCACTGTTTACGTGTAATAAATCCACCGACCGGCAGACGCCGGTTGATGACGGCCAGTCCGTTCAGGCAGATGAAACCCTGACCGCGGCCGTGAAGGGCCGGCAACCCCTGAAGCGCCCCGGGAAAATGACGCGCCAGGATGAGGAGAAGGTTTATCACGCCAATCCGTCCATCATTGACTTTTTGCCCTGGGCAGAATTTCTCGATGAAGAGCAGTGTCTCCTGCTTGATGACGGCGTGTCGGTGGGGGCCGTTTATGATGTGACACCGGTGGCGACCGAAGGGCGAACCGAAGAGCGCCTGGAGCAGATCCGGGACTCGGTTGAGGATGCACTTCAGGACAGCTTTGATGAACATGACGTGAATCCCTGGGTCGTGCAGTTCTTCTGCCAGGACGAGGACGACACTGACGCGTATCTGGACAGGCTGCGCGGGTATGTCAAACCACATGCACAGCGGACGGCGTTTACCGACGCCTGGCTGGGTGAAATGGAGCGCCATATTCGCAGTATCTCCCGGCCTGAGGGACTTTTTACTGACTCGCTGATTACCGGCCAGCCCTGGCGCGGGCAGCAGCGCCGCACCCGGATGGTTGTTTATCGCTGGCTGGGGAAAAGCCGGGATCCGATGCCGCCGGTGGCGATGCTCAACCAGGTGTGCGATCGGGTCGTTAATGCCCTGGGCGGGGCGGGGATCCGCTGTACCCGGCAGAACGGCCTGCAGGTGCATGGCTGGCTGCTGCGGCTGTTCAATCCGTCACCGGACTGGGTGGAGAAAACCACGCTTTATCGTCAGGCTGCTTACGCAGACCCGCGTGAGACGCCTGAAGGCACCGTGCCGGTCAGCAATGATTTTGCCGAAACCCTGTGGTTCACGCCGCCGGTCTCCGACCCGGAAAACGGCGTGTGGTGGATTGACAACAAGCCACACTGCGCGGTGGCGGTGGAAAAACTGCGTACACCGCCGGAGCCGGGCACCCTGACCGGCGAGAAAAGCCGGGGTGAAAAGAAAATTAATGCCCTGATGGATATGTTTCCGGAAGGGACCATGGTGTGCATGACCGTGGTGGTGCAGCCCCAGGACCGGCTTGAAGAGCAGTTTAACCGGCTGTCGAAAAATGCGGTCGGGGAAAATACCGAGTCGGGCCGCGTCCGCCAGGATGTGAAGACGGTCAAAGAGTATCTGGGCAACCGGCACAAGCTTTACCGGGCGGGGATCACCTTCCTGCTGCGCGGCGACGACATGACCAGCCTGAAGCGCAAGCGGCTGGAGCTGTCCACCGTATTGCTCGGGGCCGGTCTGCAGCCGGTACGGCCAGAGTTTGAAGAAGGTCCGCTGAACAGCTGGCTGCGGGCGCTGCCGATGTGCTTTAACCCGGACAGCGACAAAAAACACTGGTATACCCGTCTGACATGGGTTCAGCACCTGGCAGGACTTTTGCCGGTAACCGGGCGGGAAACCGGCACGGGGCACCCCGGCTTCAGCTTTTTCAACCGCGGGGGGGATACCCTTACATTCGATCCGCTCAACAAGCTCGACCGCACCCAGAACGCGCATCTGCTGTTGTTCGGCCCGACCGGGGCGGGCAAGTCGGCCACGCTGTGTGCCGCGCTCTCCCAGCTGATGGCCGTCCATCGTCCGCGGCTGTTTATTGCGGAGGCCGGGAACTCGTTCGGCCTGCTGGCCGACTTCTTTGACAGCCTCGGGCTGACGGTGAATAAAATCAGCGTCAAACCCGGAAGCGGCGTCAGTCTGCCGCCGTTTGCTGATGCTCACAAACTGGTGGAAGAAGGCCTGGCCGCCCAGGCCGTGGATGAGAGCGACCTGCCTGATATCGACACGGACGACGATGGCGAGGATGACAAGCGTGACGTTCTCGGTGAAATGGAAATCTCCGCGCGTATGATGATCACCGGCGGCGACCCGAAAGAAGAGGCTGACCTTAAGCGTGCCGACAGGGCGATGATACGTGAGGCGCTGCTGATGGCGGCACATGCCACGTATAAGGAAGGGCGGCAGATGCTGCCGTCTGACCTGCAGAAGGCGCTGTACGACATTGCCTCTGACAACGATGAGGGCGTCATCAATGTCCGCAATGCTCAGCGCAAGGCGAAAGCGGCGGAAATGGCGGAATCCCTGGGCATGTTTACTCAGGCCGGGAGCTTTGAAGCGGAGCTGTTCAACCGCGAAGGGAAGCTGTGGCCGGAAGCGGACGTGACGCTGGTCGACCTGGGGCATCTGGCGCGCGAGGGTTACGAGGCGCAGATGGCCCTGACCATGGTCTCGATGACCAACATGATCAACAACATCGCGGAGCGTGACCAGTTCCTGGGCCGGGATATTGTCTTCACGGTGGATGAGGCGCATATCGTGACGGTCAACCCGCTGCTGTCGCCCTACATGACCAAGGTGGTCAAGATGTGGCGTAAGCTCGGTGCCTGGCTGTGGCTGGCCACCCAGAACCTTAAAGACTACCCGGATATTGCCGAAAAAATGCTGAACATGGCGGAATGGTGGATTTGTCTGACCATGCCCCCGGAGGAGGTCAAAGATATCAGCCGTTTCCGCGCGCTCACGCCGGAGCAGGAATCGGTGCTGCTTTCCGCCAGTAAACTGTCGGGTTGTTATACGGAAGGCGTGGTGCTGGCGAAACGGATCGAAGCGCTGTTTCGTGCCGTGCCGCCCAGTCTCTTCCTGGCACTGGGCATGACGGAAAAAGAAGAGAAAGCCGAACGCCGGGCGCTGATGAATGAATTTCATTGCAGCGAACTCGAGGCGGCAAAACGTGTCGCACTGAATCTGGACCGTCTGCGCGGTCTGACGGAGAAACAACAGGAGCCTGCCACGGTATGATGACACTGAAGTACCCTGAACCCGCCATTCATGAGCACAGTGGTGGTGCGCTTTTCACCCTGTCGCCTCAGGGGGAGCCCGGCGTGCTCCCGTCGACACATCAGCATCTGGTGAGGCTGCGGGCGATGCTCAGGCAGCGCCTGACCGGGCCGGTCAAAATGACGTGTCACCCGCACCGGGTGGGACTCAGCAGCAGCGTGGCCATCTATCTAGAGGGAAAGCTGAAGCAGGCGGTGAATATTCTTATCACCGTGACGGGACAGACGAGCTGGCCGCAGGAAGAGGAGTATGCGCATCCGCGCTGGTATATCACGGTGCCGGATTCGGCTGACCTGGTGTATCTGTAAGCATCCCTGCAAAACGAACCATTCACTTTTAGAGATCTTCCGACATACTGATTATGTCCCCTGAGGAGATCGCCATGCGCAAAGCCCGATTCACCGAGCACCAAATCATTGCCGTACTGAAGTCCGTCGAAGCAGGCCGGACCGTTAAAGATGTCTGTCGCGAAGCGGGAATATCGGAGGCCTCGTACTACAACTGGAAAGCAAAGTACGGCGGTATGGAAGCCTCTGATATCAAAAAGATGAAAGACCTGGAGGATGAAAACCGCCGTCTCAAACAGATGTTTGCCGATCTCAGTCTTGAATGCCGTGCTCTGAAAGACGTAATCGAAAAAAAGCTTTAAAACCAGCGATAAAGCGGGAGCTCGTCAGCTATCTGACGGCGAAATTTGCCATGAGCATCCGCCAGGCGTGCAGGACATTATCGCTGAGCAGGACGGTGTATTTTTATCAGCCCAATACCCGGCGTGATGAACCGGTGATTCAGGTGCTGACTGAGCTGGCGGAGCGCTACCCGCGGTATGGTTTTAAGAAGCTGTTTCAGTTGCTGCGCAGGCAGGGTAACGCCTGGAATCATAAACGCGTTCACCGGATTTACTGCCTGCTGAAACTGAATTTTCGCCGTAAGGGAAAACAGCGCCTTCCGGTGCGTAATCCGGCTCCGCTGGCGATGCCAGAGGCGATGAACCAGAGCTGGTCCATCGATTTTATGCACGACGCGCTGGTCTGCGGCAGACGCTTCCGGACCTTCAATGTGGTGGATGATTTTAACCGTGAAGCTCTGGCGATAGAAATCGATTTAAATATCCCGGCTCAGCGAGTCGTCAGGGTGCTGGACAGGATCGTGGTAAACCGCGGCTACCCGCTGAAGATGCGGATGGACAACGGACCGGAACTGGTCTCACTGGCGCTGGCACAATGGGCTGAAGAGCATGGCGTGCAGCTCGAATTTATCAGGCCGGGTAAGCCAACACAAAACGCTTTTATTGAACGGTTCAACCGGACATACCGGACAGAAATCCTGGATTTTTACCTGTTCAGAACATTGAATGAAGCACGGGAAATTACAGAGCGCTGGCTGATGGAATATAACAACGAGCGGCCTCATGAATCCCTGAACAACCTGACGCCGGAAGAGCACCGGCTGATGGCTGAAAAACCGGAACGCTCAAAAAGTGCGTGGAACTAAAATGGGTGTGCTTACACGTTTCCGGGGGGAAAACACGGTCTGGCAAAAGTGTAGCGGTATTAGGATCACTTATTTAGGATATAAAGATAACCCACACCCTCGCTATGAGTATATCGCGCCTTTAGCTTTCGTAACCAGACTGGTCGCTCTGCAAAGTCTTCACTCATTTCTAATGTATGCTGTTGATCATACTGATGGCTGGCGAACCACGCCCCAACAGCTGCGTTCGACGAGCAATCAATATAAAAAGAGCGCCAACCATAATGTTGAAGGAGTGCCTGTATAAATTTAAAGTCGTTAACGTGATGCCCGATAGTTGTGCTAAGAACATTTTTTGCGTAACGACTCCACTTGAGCATTTCACTAGGTATACATCCATGTCCGTCAAAAGAAGTTTTGACCGAAGGCAACCCTGGATCTCCGTATCTAGTATTTTGACCACGGAATAAGACATCAGTACCATGCTTGGAAAGTATATTCTCTAGTTCATTCAGGGAGTTGGCTGTGTATAGTTCCAAACTTTTTCTCCATTCGAATCTAAAGCGGGCTAAAAAATACCCACTTCCTAATTAATCATCGCTTTGAAATAGTAACTTTAACTAACTTCCTAAAAGTTAGCTGTAGCTAACCTCTAAATTATTAGAACTGCGTTATCAATTTATTGCGGCCTTTCTGAGCCGTTGCGGGCACGCTGTCAGACGACTCAGTCTGACGGAGCCCCGATTCATGAAACTGACCTCTCTTGTTTTCCTGCCGGCTCTGCTGCCGGCATCCGTATTGGCCGGTACGGTCGTCTTCACCGACAGTCAGCATCTGCCGGCAAATCTGCCGCCGGACGTGCCGGTGGTCCTTCTTGATGGTCCTGACCAACTGCAGGCCGAGATGTTCGGGGAACTGCCTGCAGACCCGCAGCAGGCCGGAGCACAGGTCAGGCAGGTTATGGCATCATCTGCCTGGCAACAAAAACAGCTGCAGCTGAATGATTCCTATCGCCAGGTGGTCCGGGCCTGGGAACTGGGCATTAAAAAAGTGCCGGCCGTGGTGTTTGATGACCGCGATGTGGTGTACGGCACCACGGATGTTGACGTGGCCACTTCCCTGCGTAACCGGGGAGGTGGTCAGTGAATACAAAACCTTCCCGCATCAGAACCACGGTGTGCTCGCTGGCGGTTGCCACGGTACTGGGTACGGCAACCGCGCCGGCAGCTGTTGCAGCACTTAACACGGCGCAGATTATTGCCAGCGCCGTATCGCAAAACTGTATCAGCTGGCGTGTCAGTGGCATCTGTTACTGGCTGTTCTGCACCCCCTTTGGCTGCAAGGTGCGCACGTCGGTCAAAGTCACCCACTTCATTCCTCAGGCAGTCGTTTCGACCTATGTAGCTCCGGGCGGCAACCCGTGGCAGGAAATGGCGTTTGTCAGCCAGACCGCCGGCGGGCTGGAAAGTGCCGTGACCAGCGGGCTTTCCGGTGTTTCTGCCGGAGGAGCCAATCCGGCCGACATGAAAAATCCCGGCCAGCGCAAGTCCGCGGTGCGTTTCAAGTATGCCGATGCGATTGGCCACCCAGCCACCTCCCTGATTGGCGGCAGTATTCCGGGCTATTCCTGTGATACCGCAGCCACCCCGTTAATGCCTTACTTCCTGAGTACGCTGGATTCGGCGGCCTGGCGCACGGGCCTACCGGAGTCCCTGTATCCGGAGGCGCTTGTTCCCGGCCAGCGGGAAATCGGCAGTCAGGCAGCAGCCAATATGTGGGGCAACATCTATCCCCGTTCGGGGTTTATCAGCCAGACCGATGATGACAAAGCCTCTGCCGTGGTGGCGCAGCGTGTGGCAGACATTATCACCCGCGCCGGCCAGCCGCATGTGTATCAGGTGCTTAAGGGCAACCGCCATGACGGGTACTGGCCACCGGGCGAGGTCACGGAAAACACCGGCACGCGCAATCACAAATGGCAGCGGCTGGCTCCCCACATGACACAGTCATGTGCCGTCTTCCCGGACGGGAGCCCCACCGCAGCCAGCGATAACAACGAAGCCTTTGCGCTCTGGCAGCCCTACAGCTGCTGCAAAAAGCGCGGGCAGAAATTTCTGGGCAGCACTGATATCTGATGAGGAAAATCGTGAAAAAATCACATTCATTTTCAGCCGTTCGCGTAAGCCTGCTGCTGACCGGCTCCCTGCTGACCGTTCTCCCGGCCGCGCACGCGGCCGATGATGACAATACCATTCTCGGCATGTCCCTGCCGCAGGTGAACAACAGCGCCATCGGTTACGGCAAGTCCGTCGATGGTGCGGTGTCGGACAAACTGTTCTATACCCTCGGCGGCGGCTCGGTCATTTCCCAGCCGGCCACGCGCGGCAATATGCAGAAGCTGGGGCTGAATACCGGCTGGAGCAGTGACCTGATGTGCGGCAATTTTGACCTGAAAACCACCGTCGGCAACCAGCTCAACGGCGTCACATCCGGCTTTAAAAACCTGATGGGCGACGTGATTCAGGGGGCCACCGGCGCGGTGGCCAGTCTGCCGGCGATGGTCATTCAGCGGGCCAACCCCGGTCTGTATGACATGCTCACAAACGGCGTGCTTCAGGCCAATGTGTCATACGACAAGGCGCAACTCAACTGCCAGAACATGGCGAAAAAAATGATGGACTTCAGCGACAGCAGTAACTGGACGCAGCAGGCCATGATGGATGAATACAAATCCATCGTAAACAGCGGTGATGCTGACGCAGTACGTGTTGATGACGCAGGTCGCAAGGCCAGCGGCACGTCAGGTAGTAACTGGGTTGGCGGCCAAAAACGTGGGGGGGCGGGGCAGCCCGCGATACGTGTCACCCATGACCTTGTCGCTGCCGGCTACAACATGATGAACGGTCTGCCCGTCACGTCTGATTCGACTGTCGGCGAAAGCAGCTGTAACGGTGGCGCATGCTCTAAATTCGGCAGCGCTGAAGAGGCGGCGGCCATGACCGTGAAGGTGCTGGGCGATCGCTCGATGCGCACCTGTGCCAACGCGAGCGAATGTACCAGCGGTGATGCGGATGACCAGCCCGGTACGACCGTTGCCGGCACCGGCTTTGCCCCACTGCTGGAAGAGGCAACCAAAACCAACGCTGAGCAGCTGGTCAGGCTCGTCAACGGTACGGAAAAGCCCACGGCCGCGAATCTGGCGAAGCTGAAAACCGGCGGACTGCCGGTGACGGCCGGCGTGATTAAAGCCCTGCAGCGTGATCCGGATAACGCGGCCCTGACAGCCCGTCTTGCCGGCGAGCTGGCCATGTCTGACACGGTGGAAACGGCGCTGCTGATGCGTCGCATGATGGTTACCGGTATGTCGGAGCCGAATGCCGCTGCCCAGCCAAAGGCCATTGATACCGCCGGTCAGCGTATCGAGGCGCTGGATCGGGAAATCGCGGCGCTGAAAAACGAGATGGAGATGAAGCGTGAACTGTCACGTAATTCAGTGCTGACCATTATCGACAGGGAGAATCAGCGCGTCGAAACCAACCCGCAGACCCAGTCAGATGACAATACCGACAGTCGCTTCAACCAGATGGCAGCGCCGCAGTCGGCTGAATGAGGGAATAAGGATGCGTAATAAAACGACTGTCAGGAAAGTCCTGACCCGTACCGGCATCTTCCTCGCCTGCATGGCGCTGTTCATGGTGGTCTCACTGATGATGGCTGACACCGCCATGAAACATCCGACTGAAGCTGCTGCATTCCGGAGCTGGATGCAGTCGACGCGTTACGGCTGGCTGATGTGGCGGCTGGCGCTGTATGCGCTGGTTGCGTGGGGCCTCTGGAAAATCCGGCATGCGCCGGGCTTCCGGGAGGCATACCGGCGGCCGCTGCTGCGCATCAGTGTGGTCAGTGTGCTTTTTATCGCGTTGTGTGAGTACGCGATGTTTACCGGTCCGGGAGTCTGAAGATGACGACAAACAGCTATCTTGAGTATTTTCTCACGCTGCTCGGCTGGGTGATCAATAACGGTCTGTGGAATGTCCTGCTGAGCACCGGCCTTTTTGTCCTTCCGCTGGCGTTTAAGGTGGTGGGTATCTGGCTCAGGGTCCGTGAAGAGGGGGAAGATGAAGGCAACAAGGGGATGCTGTCGCTACCCCGTATCGAGAACGCGCTGTATGCTGGCTTCCTGGTGATGATTGCCTGCTGCGTACCGCTGATTAATGTCAGCCTCAGTACGATGCAGTACGACACAACCCGGGCAAAGAGCTGTGGTGTGTGGACGCCCAAAGCGCCGGATGAAAGCGGCTATGCCGGCGTGGTCACCAGTCTCAACGACCAGACGGCTGCAGCACCGGTATGGTGGGTGCTGATTCATAAACTCTCAAAAGGGGTCACCCAGGCGGCCGTGGCGACCATTCCCTGCCGCTCTGACATGCGGCAGATCCGCTTTGAAGTGCAGCATACGCGTATCGACAACAAAGCGCTGGCGCAGGAGCTGCAGGACTTCACTAACGACTGCTATTCGGTCGCGTTGTATCTGTGGAAGCAACAGGATCAGGGCCAGACAAAGGACAAAACCACGCTGCGTGATATCGAATGGATTGGCAGCAGTACCTTCCTGAGCCGGTATTATCCTTCGTTGCAGTCCAAACTGCCCCGGGCTGCGTTCCCGTGGACCGACAGCCGGGACAGCGGCCGGCCCAACACCGGAAGAGGAGGCTATCCCACCTGCAGCGAGTGGTGGAGCAGTTCGGACACCGGACTGAAAGCACGGGTGAAGGACCAGGCCGACCCCGATATGTGGCTGCGTATCTCGGCCGCAATGAAAATGTCAGGCTTTAACGACAGTGACTATCAGGAAGCCGTCATCCGTCGTCTGGTCAGCCCGGAAAGCCTGACGGTCTCACAGAATGGTCACGTGTATACCGGCTATGGCGGCAACGCCGATTTTACCCTGGATAATGCAGCGGCACGCGTGGCGGCTATTGGCGGGACATCTCTCGGCAGTCTGGCGGCGTTCCCGGCGTTCGATGCGATGCGACAGGCGCTGCCAATGGTGCAGGCTATCCTGCTGATGGCAATATATGTCATGTTGCCGCTGATTCTGGCGTTTGCTGCTTACGAGTTCAAGACCGTTATTACGCTGACTTTTGTAATATTCGCCCTGAACTTCCTGACGTTCTGGTGGGAACTGGCGCGTTGGCTCGACAGCTGGCTCCTGACAGCGTTGTACAGTTCAGACACACACAGCCGCTTTAATATGGCGGGACTGCAGAACAGCTCAGATGACCTCATTATGAATCTGGTAATGGGAGCGATGTTTATTGTACTGCCTGCCGTTTGGCTGGGAGCTCTTTCGTGGGCAGGGGCCAGCTTGGGTGTCGCTGTTAGCGCTGCCTTTCAAAAGGGTACTGAAACTGCTCAGAATACAGGCGGGAAACTTGGAGAAGCTGCTGGTAATGCTATCGGTAGTAAAGCAACCAAAGGGTAGTTTTACTGGCCCAGTTAATTGGGCCTAATCTTCACTCGGGGATTTGTAAGGAGCGCCATCATATTCATTATTGATGGCGCTATTCATTACAAATTCATCATGAAAATTATTTTCATCTTTCTTTTCATTAAAACTATTTATTGAAGCATCTTTAGAGCTAAATAGCTGCGTCTAATAGTAGATCACTCTGAGGGAACTCAGCCCGGATTGTGCGATCTGATCAATCGCCAAACATCACAAATCACCAACCGGACTGAGCGATGACGATCATAGCACCCATACCCCGCGACGAGCGACGCCTGATGCAGAAAACTATCCACAAAACGCGGGATAAGAACCATGCCCGCAGACTGACCGCTATGCTGATGTTAAGTAGAGGCGCCAGCGTCAGCGAGGTTTCCCGCACACTTTGCTGCGCGCGTTCATCCATCGGACGCTGGATTAACTGGTTTACACTATCTGGTGCTGAAGGTCTGGTCTCCCTGCGTCCCGGCCGTGAGCGCAAGTGGCCATTTGAGCTGATTTGCAGGCTACTGGTACTGCTCGTCATCCGTTCTCCCGGTGATTTTGGCTATCAGCGTTCCCGCTGGAGTACTGAACTTCTTGCCATAAAAATTAATGACATAACGGGCTGCAAATTACATCCCGGGACAATCCGTCACTGGCTGCCTTCGGCGGGTCTGGTATGGCGCAGAGCGGCTCCCACTCTGCATATACGTGACCCACACAAGGATGAAAAAATGGCCGCGATCCGTAAGGCACTGGATGAATGCAGCGCTGAGCATCCGGTGTTTTATGAAGATGAAGTCGATATTCATCTTAACCCTAAAATCGGCGCTGACTGGCAGGTGCGTGGGAAGCAGAAACGTATCCCCACACTAGGCCAGAATGAAAAGTACTACCTTGCCGGCGCGCTGCACAGCGGCACAGGAAAAATCAGCTATGTGGGCGGCAGCAGTAAGGCTTCATCCCTATTTATCAGCCTGTTAGCGCATCTCAAAAGTACGTACCGACGGGCAAAAACGATAACGCTCATCGTGGACAACTACATTATTCATAAGAGCGAAAAAACGAGAGCATGGCTGAAAGCGAACCCGAAATTTAATGTTATCTATCAGCCAGTTTATTCACCGTGGGTAAATCACGTCGAACGGGTATGGCAGGCGCTACACGATACGATAACCCGTAACCATCGCTGTCGTTCAATGTGGCAGTTATTGAAAAAAGTACGCCATTTTATGGATACCGCCAGTCCATTCCCGGGAGGAAAACATGGACTTGCAAAAGTGTAGCGGTATTAGACGCAGCTATTTAGTGGATAAATGGTTATTGCAACGTTTAAAGGCCTCATGCGAACAATGGTTATTACCGCCTTGTTTACATGAAAGAAGTGGAGACAGATTAGCTCAGTGCACCAGTTTTGTGGTTCACTATGCGATAATTTTTCTTTGGCTGTTGTGTGAATATGCAATATTATCAGTTAGTTATAGATATAACATATGCATCGAACCAGGAAAGCTATCTGTTCGAAGGGCGACTGGATGGTGTCGCGGTTGATGCAAAAATGCATCATGACTCAACCCGCCGGATGCGCGAGCTATGTAAACGCAAACCCGTTACCACTCAGTTTGCCCATGATTTCGACAGCGGCCGACGGCTTGAACAACGAATTTTTACCGTCAGCTCATAGACACTTATCCCACCGCTGCCATCAACGACAGGTGATATTGCTCTGATAAGCAGCGGTCGGAGCGATATTGTTTACCAGAACAGTTCCGTCTGCACGCCCACGCTAAATTGATCTTTCTTTTCATCTGTGAAGGTAAATTCATCAATACCGTTATCCAGTACTTTTAACCAGGTGCCGTAGAATCGTATTTCAAACTTCGAGTTAAACGCACTGCTTCCTAATTTTAATGCGTGGTAAAGAGTGGTTTTAACCCCTGACTCGTGGGTTTTTAAACCATTATTATTGTTTTGCTGGTTAAAATAACCTAACTCGATACCTGTCTGGTTGTACTTATTGAAAATGTACGCGGGGCGAACTACCGCCCGAACACTTTTGAAATCGGTATGTGCACCGGTTTCATAACTGTAGACGTCATTACCACCGGAGAATAATAAAGTATGTGCAACGATAACATTATCGACAGGGTAAAACTCTCCCTGTTCACCGAAACGCCAGGCAATACCATTGGTATGATCGCCATAATAATAACGTCCAGTACCAAAATTAGATGACGCATCATAGATTTTAGCGAAACTACTGGCGAAGGAGTTGTTAGCCACCTGCATACTATATTCAGTGAATCCGTCACGAGAGAGTTTATTATTGATGATACCGGTCAGAAGCCATGCATCCTTCATCTTATAATATTCACCGTCATTTTGTGATGAACTCTGTCCGTCGCTTTTATTCGCCATCGCATAGCGACCATACAGATCCCAGGTCGTATTCGTTGTCAGTGGAAATTTCCGAAGGCGAACATCAAGACTGTTGGTGTTTACCGCCTGGGTGGTGGTGCGATCTTTGGAATAATTATCTAAGTCTTCCCGACCCAAACCAATTGCCAGTGTCCCTTTACCCAGTGGAATATCTTCGATCCCTACACCAGAAGCGATTGCGCCTTTGTGGTAAGAGAAGTCCAGCATCTTAAATTCCTGAGCGCGTAACTTGTGGCGTCCTACCCAGAAAGTTGCATCGGGAATAGCGCTGATAAATCCTTTTGTTGTCACATAAATATCTGAAAACTGCATCATGTTTTCACTGGTTGAATCGAAGGGTTCTTTGACATAAGTTTCACCAACGTTACCATCCATCAACACAATAGCTTTTGCTGTTCGCCCATCCTGGTCATATAATTTCTGACTAAACAGTAAGTCATACCAACTGCCGTGTTCGTTGCCAAAACGCCCCAGAGAACCAATGGCCCAGCTCTGCGGGCTGCCATTGCTGGCAGTCCCCCAACCGGATCGGAAATAGCCGTGAAATGAAAAACCAATTTCGTCTTCGATGGCTTTCGACAGTTCTTTGATATTCATATCTGCTGGTCGCCGGGTACTGTTTTTGGTCTTTGGTTTTGCCTCTGCTTCCTGTTGCTGAATCTTATCAATTGGACGAGCAACCTGTGCATGGGTATCCACGGCCGGGTTTAGCAGCGCGGGATTTGCCGCAGTAACGTGGTTCGTTTTCTTCTCTTTCTTTTTATAAATGGCGAGTTCATGTAATGCTTTTTGGAGTTTATCTTCGGTAGTTTGTAATTTACCCTCCGTATTTTTTGCATTTTGTTCAAGCAGGCTCAGTCGTTGCTCCACGGATAATGATTGCGCCCATACCGGTTCGGAACACATCAAAATAAAAGGTAATAATGTAATCCTGGTTTGCCAGTTCGACATAGTTTTCTATTCCTATCATCATTAAGTTGCATCACAGGGAGGATGCTTATATTTATGAAAACATAACAAAGGATATGAACTATTCCGCGGCTGACAAAGGCATTGTCACCGCTACTTTATATAAAATTAATAAACATCAATATACAGCCATTGAGAAATGAATAACTCAGCAGCAGAAATTACCCTGCTGCTTTATAGGATAATAAGGTTAAGTTAAATCTTCACCGTGTGATGCAATGCACTTTTGATACCAATAGAAAGAATCTTTTTTGTAACGCTGATAACTTCCTTTACCCTCATCATCAAGATCAACATAAATAACACCATAACGTTTAGACATTTCAATCGTACCACAGGAGACAATATCTATGATCCCCCACATGGTGTAGCCAAGAAGTTCTACACCATCAATGACGGCTTCTTTCATTTGCAAAACATGCTGACGTAAGTATTCGATGCGGTAAGGGTCGTGAATGCGATGATCACTTTCGAGAATATCGGTGGCACCAATACCGTTCTCAGCGATAAACAGTGGGATACGGTAACGATCGTAAAATTGGTTTAGCGTGATACGTAACCCGATGGGATCAATTTGCCACCCCCAGTCACTGGCTTTCAGATACGGATTTTTATTACCACTGACCAGATTCCCGCCCGTGGTTTCCCATGTTTTGTCTGTTGTGGCTACCATCGACATATAGTAAGAAAAACTCAGGAAATTGACAGTATTGTTGCGGAGAATTTCATCATCATCCGATTCTTTGTGGATCCTGATTCCGTTGTCGTTGAAGTAGCGCTGCATATATGCCGGATATTCTCCACGGACCATAACATCGGTGTAGAAATAGTTTGCGTATTGTTCTTTGTGCATTGTTTCCAATACATCTTCAGGCTTACAGGTTGCCGGATAAGTGGTAAAGCGGGCGATCATCCCGCCGATCCGCGCTTGCGGCAGAATTTCCCGAGCCAGTTTAATAGTGAGCGCGTTAGCAATAAACTGATGGTGTAGACACTGGAAGATCGCGGATTCATAATGATCTTCCTGGTCTTTGATGACACAGACACCATTATAAGGATTGAATTTTCCCGCATTGATCTCATTGAACGGTAACCAAAAATCTACCCGATCACCCAGTTTTTCGAATAAAACCCTGGCATAGCGCAGGTAGAAGTCGACCAGTATGCGGTTTTTCCAGCCACCATATTCTGTCACCAGATTTACCGGAATATTGTAATGGAGCATGGTGGCGAAGACTTTCATTCCCCGTTTGTGACATTCATCAAACAGATCGATATAGAACTTAATTCCCTGTGGATTTGGGTGTTCATCATCTCCGTTAGGAAAAATGCGTGACCAGTCAATAGAAGTGCGGAAAATCTTCATTCCCATCTCTTCCATCAATGCAAGGTCATCAGAATAGCGATTATAAAAATCAATACCCCGTGTGAACGGATAGTTGACCGCTTCAATGTTGTGTAAAGCGGCATTGAAACGTTCGGACGTCATATTAATATTACGATTATGATCACGTTCCGCACGATTCCAGCTGGGGTTAAAATAGCGAATGTTCTGCGTATCTAACCCTTTACCATCCTGCGCATAACCCCCATCGGCTTGTGCAGCTGAAATAGCGCCACCAAATAAAAAATCTACATCAAATCCTGTTTTCACTTAACATCTCCTGTTTTATTACCTGACTCAATGCGTAGCAAGACCACGGTCAGCAAATAAGCTACGCAGAAACTTATCGCCGCCCCGCTTATCGCAAAAACAATATTCATTGAATTATTGGGGTCGATAAACACGGGAAGGGTGGTTAATCCTGTTGGGGCCAGAGTCATGCGTTTGACCCCCATAATCCCAACAAATAATCCACCGACAGCACCGGCAACCAGCACCGCGTAGAAAGGTTTTTTCAGCTTCAGATTCACGCCATAAAGGGCTGGTTCAGTGATACCCAGCAGGGCGGTAAATCCGGCACCACTCGCCAGAGCACGAAAATCCGCGTCCTTGCTGAATCTTGCCGCCGCCAGTGCCGCCGCCCCCTGAGCAATATTTGACACCAGGAAGCCTGCGCCGATCATGTCAAAGCCATTGGTGGCAAGCGACTGGAAGGTTATCGGCATGGTCACGGCATAATGCATTCCGGTCATGATAAAAATGGGTGAGAAGACCGCCATAATAAAGGGCAACAGCCAGATACAATGGTCATTAACATAAGTTATGCCGACGCCAATACCTTTGCCGACAAAGTCACCAAAGGGCGCAATAATGGTTAACCCGAGTGGCACCATGATCAGCAGAGTCAGAAAGGGTTTCATAAAGAACAAAATAGCGCGTGGTGACAATCTTTCTGACAAGCTTTCCGCCCATGAAGCGATCCATACCATCAGAATGACCGGGATAACCGTGGAACCATAATGAACCAGTGAAACCGGAACATTAAGGAAACTAAGCGGGCTACGAGTGGCAACCATTGCTGTGAAGGTGGGGTGCAATAACATCCCGCCAAGTGTCATGGCGACAAACGGGTTCATACCAAACTTCATGGCGGAGGTGTACGCCAGCATGATCGGTAAAAAGTAGAAGGTTGTATCCGCTGCAAAATTAAGAACGACCCATGTCTGGGAGGTTTTTTCCATCAGACCGGTCATGGTCAGGATAATCAATAGCGTTTTCAGCATTGCTGCGCCGCTGATCGCAGGCAGGATCGGGGTAAATATCCCCGAGATGATGCCAAGAGCTTGTGAGACAACATTCTCTTTTTTCATCTTCTGCACGTCCGCAGGATCTTGCCTTACTTCAGCGGGTGTGGCGTTACTCTTGTTATTTTTTAAAAGCGTAATAGCGGAGAAAACATGGCCAACCTGTTGTCCTAATATCACTTGAAATTGACCACTACTTTCTACTGCCCCCAACACACCAGGCAGAGCGGAAACCGTTCCTTTATCTACCGGATCCATTGTATTGAGTGTAAACCGTAAACGCGTAGCACAATGCGTGACATCTTTGACATTATTCAGACCACCAATTCTCTCAATGATATCTTTTGCGAGCTGCTGATAATTCATTGTTGTCTTCCAAAATAATATTATGTTAAGGAGTGATACCTTTTACTTATAATTTAAAACCCTGCTACTTTTGAAATTGCTTTTCACTAATTCATCCCCGATTATAGGTATTAAAACAGCACAAACAATATTCAAACCGACCGATCACAGTAACAAAAAGTAAGGTGATGTGATGCATAACCAGGATCTCGACACTCAGCTACGGCAGATTACCGAAAGTGAGCGATTTTATCTCAATAATCCCGGCGAAATCAGCCCTAAGTATAAGAATATAAATAAGAAAAATGTCAATGGACAGCAGGTGTACCGTTTCGAACATCCACGTGTCAGTCAGACGGGGATTGAGATAAGTAAGGATTCTCGCTTCACTTCTGTGCCGCTGCATACCCACACCAATGTCAATATGAACTATATCTATTCTGGATCATGCACCTATGTGGTTGACGGTAAGGAAATTACGTTAAATCAGAATGATGTTTGTATTTTTGATACTGATGTTATTCGCAGTAAAAAGACCATTGGTGAGAATGATATTGTGATAAATATTAGTCTTAGCAACAGCTTTTTCTCCAACTATTTTCTTAGTCGCCTAACCCAGCAAAATATTCTGACCGGTTTTATACTGACTGCCATTTCTGCGACCAGGCAGCATGATAACTATCTCATCTTTAACACTCAAAATAGTCAAAAGATACGGGAGTTATTTATCTTTACCATGGAGGAGTACGGCAGTGATAATCTCTATTCACGCGAACTGATTGACTCATATCTGTCAATTATTTTCATTGAGTTGTTACGTATTTTTCATGCCAATAAAAACAAACAAACTATTCAGCTGTCAACTGATAAAACGGGTGAGATAATCAGCATCATCAGCTATATAGAGAAGAACTATCTGACATGTAGTCTGACTACGCTGGCAGAAAAATTTAACTATCATCCTAAATATCTCTCTCATCTGATTAAAGAAAAAACCGGGAAGTCATTCAAAGAGATTCAGTTACTGCAAAGAATGAAGGTGGCGGCTACCTACCTGACTAACTCCGCTTATCCAATACATGAGATTGCAGAAAAGGTCGGTTTTTATAATAAAAACTCCTTCTATGAAAAGTTCCGGGAACACTTTGGTATGACGCCGAAACTGTATCGGGATAGCAACCATCATGGGTAGCAGGCCACAAAGGAGTGACACCCCCTGACATCAGTACACAAGGGTGACTCTGGGTGTTTTGCTGCCCGCGGTTTTCCTATACCATTCTGCTATCGTTTCAATGTGCCTGTTCGGAGAACGCATGGCCCCTTCCAATGTGGAACATCACACGACTGATAGTCATGAAAGCCGCTTTTATCGTGAGGACTTTCCATTTTTCTGGATCGTGAATGTTCACGCAAAATATACCCAGTTAATGGACATTGAATTGAAGAAAGTGGCGATGGATGTGTCACGTTTCCGTGTGTTGATGTTGATCCACCAATACCGTAAAGCCAGTATCTCGCAAATATCCCAATATTCCGTCAGTAAAATGCCGACAGTCACCAAAATTGTAGGCAGGCTGCGCGACGATGGGTTGGTTGAAACCAGGGTCAGTGAGCAGGATGGGCGAGTCACCGAAGCAATACTGACTGAAGCGGGTACTCGCAAGGCTTTAGCTGTGATGGAGATAAGCCAGCGTATTTTCACCAAAGCGTTTAAAGGTATCTCTCCGGCGCAGGCGCGCAAGATGAACCAAATTCTGTCCGGCATACTCGACAATCTGGATGATTGAGCATTCCACTCCGATGTCTTTCCTCTGCGTCCCATGTCAAAAACCATCCGATATGACGTAAAAAATGAAGCCGAAAAACTATTTTTTTGGTCTCATTTTTCCTGTAAAACCAATAACAATTATCCATATTTGCATTGGGTGTTTTTATTTTTTCACTATAAAAACATATTGATAAATCATTTTTAAGACGAAGGCTTGTCAGGTTAACGTATTCTGACATAAGTAAATTATATGTGACAAATTACTTGAATATTCACATATTCGTGACAGGCGTAAATCCACAACAACAGTCGTGTGAATGCCACTTTTCCCCTTGTCGCGGATACTGCAATGATGAGCAATAGTGTTGGTTTTTTTTCAAAATTTACCCGAGGAACGGGCAATCTTTCCTTCGCGGTGAAAGACACCATTGATGTGTCTGGTTATCCCACCCAGGCGGGCAGTCGGGTTTTCCTGCATGCACCACCCGCAGCCCGCAACGCCCGCATCGTTCAGCAGTTTCTCGATGATGGCTGTCAGTTATTGGGTAAAACGATGCTGCATGAACTGGCGTTTGGCGTGACTGGGATCAACCACTGGGGTGGGACACCGGTTAATTACTCTTTCCCGGATATTATTCCTGGCGGATCATCAAGCGGTTCTGCAACGGTAGTTGCGGCAGGTTGTGTTGATTTTGCCATCGGTACTGATACCGGCGGTTCGGTGCGTATGCCTGCGGCCTGTTGTGGCGTTGTCGGCCTTAAACCGACGTGGGGTTTGATAAGCCGTGTCGGCGTCACGCCGAAACACAGTTCACTTGATTGTGTGGGGTTTTTTACTCAGACGTGCGGAACCCTGTTGCAGGTGATGGAGAAGGTACAGGGAAAAGTGGCAGACCGCTCAATCTCCCTGCCTGCTATTGGAGTGATGAAAGGCCATGCCACTGAAGTGATAGATGCTCTGTTGGCACAGCGACTGCAGCCTCTCAGTGCAGCAGCCACAACAGTGGATTTGACCTATTTCACGGAAGCTCACCAGGCCGGATTGACCCTAATCAGCCATGAGAACTGGCAGGCTTACGCTTCCATCATTGACGCAGAGGGCATTTCGCCAGATGTTGTTACGCGTATTCGGGCAGGGTCTGCCGTCACCGCTGCGGAGCTGGCAAATGCGGAAGCCGTGCGGGAAAAATTTTCTGAAGCTTTGGACCACCAATTAGCCGAAACGCCGCTGATAATTTTACCGACATTGCCAGAATTGCCTCCTACGTTAAGTGAAGCTTCCGATCCATTAAATGTGGTGAATCTGACTCGATTAATCAGACCTTTTAACCTTAGCGGGCACCCGGCTATGAGTTTACCCATTGGCGTAATTGATGGCCGTCCGGTCGCTATGCAGCTTATCACGCATAAAAACCATGATTTGAATTTATGTGTTTATGCAAAGAAGCTGGTTGAATCTTTTACCTGATTATATTTTCTGAACGCGAGATTTTTTCTTATTCCTGTTTTCAGGAAGGGCAGCATGTGGAGGTTATATGTTACAGACACGATTAGCTATGAATGCTGAAAATACCCACTGCGATATGAGTATTTTACTGCAGGAATTAAAATCCAGAGGGGAGGAGTTTGAAAATCAGAAATATATTACCCATGACATAATTGAGAAGTTCAAAGAACTCGGTGTTTATCGGGCATTAGTACCCAAAAAATATGGCGGTACAGAAATGACACCGGCGCAATTCTGTCAGCTGATTGAAACTATTTCAATCGCTGATGGGTCGGCTGGCTGGGTTGCAAGTTTTGGTATGAATCCTTTTTATCTTGGAGGATTACCGCTCTCAACGCTGGATGAAATTTATCGCAATGGCCCGGATGTGGTCTTTGCGGGCGGAATTTTTCCTCCTCAAAAAGCCATGGTTACAGACAAAGGTTTTGTTGTTTCTGGCCGTTGGGGTTTTGCCAGTGGATGTATGGGGGCGAGCTTGATTGGCGTGGGTATTGTGCCGGAAAACGGTGAGGAAAAATCGTTGCCACGTATTGCCGTATTGCCAAAAAATCAGACCACCATTGATCCCGTATGGAATACCGTGGGGCTGGCAGGCACAGGCAGCCATGATGTGGTTGTGGACAACGTCGTTGTACCCGAAGAATGGACGTTTATCCGAGGTGGAAAACTTAATCTTCAGGGCGATCTCTACCGTTATCCGGTGTTGTCACTGGCGACTCAGGTACTGGCGGTGGTAAGCGCCGGAGTGGCCCGTGCGGCACTGAATGAAATATACACCATTGCCGGTCAGCAGCGTTCGGTAACAGGGGCGCCGCGGCTGGCGGATCGGCAGTTTGCACAACGGGATGTGGCGCATTGCGAGGCAGAACTTAATTCGGCTCGAAGCTGGTTTTATGACGCTATCGACAAGGTGTGGCAAACCCTTTGCCGTGGCGATGCACCCCAGGATGAGGACGTCAATTTGCTGCGCCTCTCAGCAACCCATCTGACACGCGTTGCCGCAAAAGTCACTTCAAAAACGTTGATGTTGGCCGGGATGCCGGGCATCTCCATGCGCAGTCCATTACAACGTTACGCCCGCGATTCCATGGTCATCACTCAACACGCCTTCATGGGTGAGCTGACCTACATCAACGCCGGCAATATGTTTTTTGGGCAGTCACCTTTGCCCGGTTACTTATAACCAACAGGAGTACTACATGAGCCAGACAGATTCAATTCGGGTGCTGTTTTGTATTGGTGTGAACCAGAATTTTTTTGATGCTACGCCGGAAGTAGCAAAACAGGTTTGGGCAGCCTTTGGCGAAATGATGAAAGGGATTGAAAACATGCCAGGCATCACCGTGCTGGGCAATATGGACGATGACAAAGTGATGGTGGGACCTTCCGCAGGTTGGCCATGGACCACGTATGTCCTCGCTGATGTACAGGATTTTGCAACCGTCAGCGCTGCCTGTAACTTATTCCGCACCGTCATCGTGGGCGAAGGACCGTATCGACTGTGGAAATTTTGCAAAGTCGAAGCACGCACCGGACGTGAGTTAATTATCCAACAGTAAGAGGCTGTTATGCAGATGTCTGAGCAACAACACCTTTTATCAAGACTGGATACGCTGGAGTCTGAGGCGGAAATTCGCAGAGTTATCAGTCAGTATATGCATTTATGTGATGACCTGCGTTCTGAAGATAGCGTTACACAAATTGGGCAACTTTTTACCTGCAATGCCGAATGGGCAGGCATTGGTGAACTCTATGCCGAACGGCTGGGGAATTATAAAGGGCGCGCGGCTATAGAAGCGATGATGAGAAAGTATGTCACTCATCCGGCCCATTTTAGAATCAACACGCACTATTTAAGTTCTGAGTTTATTTATCTAAATGAGATAAATGAAGCCACTGGCCGCTGGAAGATGTTGCAATTGTCAACCTTCAATAATGGCCAGTCACATTTAAACGGTGCCGAATTAATTATTGAGTTTCGCCGTGAAAACAACATCTGGTTAATAAACCATTTCACTACGCGAAACCTATTTAGTCGCCCGATCGATTATTGGCATTCCCCCAGTGGATTGCCCGTACCAGAAACCAAACGGGCCTGATAAATATTGGAGATGGAGTAATGCAAGATATCCCGGTAAAAAATATTGATTGTACGCCCAGTTCACAGGAGCTGGCGGCTCTGGTGAAGTCGGACCGTGTTCATACCTCTCTCTATACTTCAGCCGAAATTTTTGATGTAGAGATCGATAAAATTTTTTCCAATACCTGGATCTGGGTGGCTCACGAAAGTGAGATACCGGATGCCGGTAGTTTCAAATCCTCATTTGTCGGTACTCAGCCGGTCATTGTTGTACGTGACAGAAAAGGCAATATCAATGTGTTGTTGAACCGCTGTCGTCACCGCGCCGCAACAGTTTGCGAACACCAGAGTGGCAAAACCAATAACTTCGTTTGTCCTTATCACGGTTGGGGTTACGGGCTGGATGGTGCGTTGCGTGGAGTACCTCATCCAGAAAGCTATGCCGATACGCTGGATAAAGCCAACCTTGGCATGATTCGTCTACGTACAGAAAGTTATGCCGGTATGGTCTTTGCCACTTTTAAGGACGATATCGAGTCGCTGGTCGATTTCCTTGGACCCGCGAAAAAATGGATGGATTTATTTATGAAGCAAGGTGGCGGCTACCCGATCCAGGCCACGACGGCTCACCGTTTCCGTTTCCCAGGGAACTGGAAAATCCAGCTGGAAAACACTACCGACGGTTATCATTTTCCCATCGTTCATAAGTCTTTCCTTAGCTCAGTGGATAAACAGACTGAAGAAATGCTGAATTTTGTTGATGGCAGTGGCTTTGTTGAAGACCTGGGGAACGGCCATAGCGTGATGGTAATGATTCCGGAGTTGATTGATCTTGAAGAGAATCTTGATGCGCCGATTCCCGATCGTTTTGTTGAACTGGCCCAGGTATTACGTGACGAAGGCCATGCAGAACTGGAGGTCCGCCGCATAGTCCGCGCCGTAGGCGGCTGCGGTTTTAACCTCAACCTTTTCCCGAATGTGGCCTGTTCGATGGCCTTTTTCCGTGTACTCCAGCCGATTTCAGTTAAAGAAACTGAAATTCACCATGTAGTGATCACCATGAAAGGCGGACCGGAAGCAGCCAACCAGGCACGTCTGCGTATGCACGAACATTTCCAGGGACCGATGGGTTTTGGTACGCCGGATGATTCCGAAGCCTGGGAACGTGTCCAGCGCGGGTCATCTGCCGGGGATGATCTGTGGATCATGCTAAACCGAGGGTTGCCGGGGGAAGTGACCACCGAAGATGGCCTGCGCAGTGACGTCAGCGCGGAAACCGGGATGCGTGCCGCCTATCAAAAATGGAAAGAGTACATGACAGCAGAAACACGGGGGCAGCAATGACCGAGCAACAGGCTTTATTTTCCGCCATCAGTTTTATCAATTATGAAGCTGATGTGCTGGATCAGGAAGAGTTCAACCACTGGCTGACGCTGTGGAAACCGGAAGGGTTGTATGTCATCCCTATCGATCAGAAAACGGAAGATTTCGCTAACACGCTCAACTATGCCTACGACAACCAGCATATGCGGGAAAAAAGGGTTAACCGGCTTTACAGCGGGGAATCGATATCCACTACGCCACGCGCCAGAACCATTCGCATGCTGGCACGTTACCGCCTGCTGCATGCCAGCGAGGAACGGGTAGAAATCCGCTGTGCGCAATCGTTGTGGGAATACCGCAAGGGTAATGCCCAGCATTATGTCGCCGATGTCACCTATACATTGGTGCCAGAGGGCGAAAGCTTTCTGATCCTGAAGAAAGTGATTCGGGTGATCAATGGACAGGATTTCCTGCGCAGCATTGGCTACATCATGTGAGGTATCGAATGAAAAATGTTGCCCTGGTGACAGGTGCTGCTTCCGGGCTTGGGGCGGTGATAAGTCGCTATTTGTGGTCTCAGGGGTACGCGGTTGTGCTGGCGGATATTTCACTATCAAGTGCACAACAAATGGCCCGTGAGATCGATGTTAAAGGTCAGCGCACGGTGGGTGTACAGCTGGATATCCGTGACAGTGATGCATTTTCCCATGCTATTGACCATTGCGTGGCGCACTTTGGCGGACTGCATGTGCTGGTCAACAATGCGGCGTTGACACTTGCTACGCCAGTCATGTCAATCACGGTGGAAGAGTTTGATCAGGTGATGACCACGAATTTGCGCGGCACCTTTCTTGGTTGTCAGCTGGCAGGGGGTTATTTCGCCACACAGCAATATGGTCGCATTATCAATCTGGCCTCACTGGCGGGACAGAATGGCGGCACGGCCTCTGGCGCACATTATGCGGCTTCCAAAGGGGGAATTCTGACACTCACCAAAGTGTTTGCACGGGCGCTAAGTCACGATGGCGTTACGGTGAATGCCATTGCACCGGGGCCAATGAATCTCCCTTCGGTTCATGCAATGGTCCCGGACGATAAGATGCAGGCGCTGCTTCAGATGATCCCGGTTGAGAAATTAGGGGAACCAGAATTTGTCGCGCAGGCGGTTGCCCTGTTGGCCTCACCCGCTGCGGGCTTTGTTACCGGAGCGACCTGGGACATTAATGGCGGAATTTACATGCGCTAAATGCCACCGGGTTGGTTATCCAATCCGGTTTCATCTGATGCAGGAGCATTGAATGTCAGAAATATTAAGAGTACGCGTCAGCGAACGTGATGTGCAGGGAGCCGAGGTGGTCGTGCTGTCGCTTCAGGCGATTGATGGGACTAATTTACCGGCTTTTAACGCAGGTGCCCATATCGATTTGCATCTTGCCGACGGACTTATTCGCCAGTATTCATTGTGCAGCAGCCCGCAGGAACGTCATTACTATCGTCTTGGTATCCTTAAAGATCCAGCTTCGCGCGGTGGCTCGCTGGCTGCACACCAATTACAGATTGGTGATGAAGTAACCATCGGTGCGCCACGCAACCTTTTTGCTCTGGACATGAGTGCTGAACATACCTTGTTGTTTGGCGGTGGTATTGGGGTGACACCGATGCTAGCTATGGCAGATGAACTGTACCGGGCAGGGAAGTCATTCGAATTGCACTACTGTGGCCGTGCGCGCGAGCGTCTGGCCTTCCTCAGTGAACTCGCCACCTGTTGCTGGGCGCAGGCAGTGCATATCCATGCGGATGACGAAGGTGAAGAACAAAAGTTGAATCTCAGCGCCGTATTGCCCCGTCATCATATTGATGGGCAAGTGTATGTTTGTGGCCCGGAAGGTTTTATGGATTGGGTCATCACCTCGGCACAGCGAGCAGGTTATGCCGATGAACGTATTCACAGGGAATATTTCAATCGCGAACTCGCCATCAGTGGTAAAGCCTTTGAAGTGGAAGTGCCTGAGCTGGATCTCACTGTCACCGTCAGTGAGAAAGAGTCAATTGTCGCTGCATTGGCGCGAGCAGGTATCAAAGTAAAGGTTTCCTGCGAACAGGGGGTATGTGGGACTTGTCTGGCCAATGTCGCCAGTGGCATCCCGGAGCATCGGGATGAATATCTCACCGAAGAAGAACGTTTGGATAACGATCAGATTCTGCTCTGCTGTTCACGTTCGAAGAGTGAGCGTCTGGTAATCGAAAACTTTGAATTCGTGAAACTAAAATAGAGAGGCAAATAATGAATCTTATGACCGACTTTCGTAATGCGATGGCGCAGCTGGGAAGTGCTATCACGATTATTACCACCGATGGCCCTGGTGGAAAATATGGCTTTACCGCCTCTGCAGTTTGTAGTGTAACGGATGAACCTCCGACATTATTAATTTGTATGAATCGTTCATCCTTTGCCAACAGCAAATTTAAAGAGAATGGTGTGCTGTGTGTCAATATTCTATCGGCACAGCATCGTGAATTGTCTGGGGTGTTTGCCAATGGCAAATTGCGTTCGGATGAGCGTTTTCTTCATGATAACTGGCAGACTCTGACCACTGGCGCACCGGTGCTGACGTCGGCAATCGCCAGCTTTGATTGTACAATTGGTGACTGTCATGAGGTCGGCAGCCACAGTATTTTTTATTGCCCGGTACAAGACATCGGTTTTGGTCAGGGGGAGCAGGGATTAGTTTATTTTAATCGTCAGTATCATACGCTGGCTGCCAGCCTATAAATTCTTTCCTGTTCAAAAAGGTAATCAGTATTTCTTATATTTATTCATCGCGATGAATATATTCGTCTGTTACGCCGCTAACAGACGATATTTGGATTTTTTCACCTGCATGAACGGAGATGATGATGAGCAATGACGTTACCAACGGTGATTTCAGCCGAAAAAATATGCGCAAGTTAATTATTGGTTCTTTCCTTGGGAACTCACTGGAATGGTATGATTTTTTTCTTTATGGTACTGCCGCTGCATTAGTTTTTGGGTCATTATTCTTTCCGGTTCAGGACGATCCGCTCATCAGCACATTGCTGGCATTTTCTGGCTTTGCCGTAGGTTTTATTGCCAGACCCTTAGGTGGCATTTTATTCGGTCATATTGGTGATAAATATAGCCGGAAAACAACCCTGATTATTACCCTGACCCTAATGGGGGCTGCCACATTTCTCATTGGATTACTCCCGACCTGGCACCAGGTTGGCGTACTGGCACCGATTGCCTTGATTAGCCTGCGCTTTTTGCAGGGCGTTGCATCCGGCGGCGAATGGGGAGGAGGGGTGTTGATGTTGAGTGAGAACGCGCCGGAAGAGAAAAAAGGCTACTATACCGCATGGAGCCAGGTGGGTGTTTCGGGTGGTTTTGTCCTCTCGGCGTTGGCTTTCTGGCTGGTTCAGCTGCTACCGGAAAACGCGTTCATGACGTGGGGCTGGCGGATCCCATTTCTGATGAGTGTGTTCATTTTTCTGGTTGGTATTTATATTCGAAAAAACATACGCGAGAATAAAGAATTTACGCAGCTGAAACAGGCCAGTGATACAGAACCGGAAGCAAACGTACCTGTAATTGAGATTTTTAAAAAATATCCCAAACAACTTCTCCAGGCCATTGGTCTGCGTTTGCCGGAAAACGGCGCAGTCTATATATTTTTCACCTTTTCAGTGGTGTTCTGTAAGCACGTTGGTATCGCCAGCGACAAAATTATCGCGGTTGTGACATTGGCAATGATGCTGGAGATTTTCTCTATCCTGTTCTGGGGATGGTTATCCGATAGAATCGGGCGTAAAACTATTTATTATATTGGTGTCATTGGTCTTCTTCTCACCGCCTTTCCTTTCTTTTCATTATTGGCCAGCGGGAACTTTTCATTGATGATGCTGGCAATGATGCTCGGCTTACCACTGTGCCATGGTGCGATGATCGCAGCACAACCCTGCATCATGAGTGAGCTGTTTCCGGTGGAAGTTCGTTATACCGGTCTGGCTCTGGGACACGAAATCGGCGCGGTAATTTCTGGCGGTATCAGCCCAATGATTGCCGTGGCATTGTTATTAAAATATGACCATTGGTGGCCAATTTCAGTAATGCTGCTGGGCTTTGCGCTGGTAGCCCTTATCGCATTGCTAGGGTGTGTCCCGTAACTGTTTTTTGTACAATCTGGCACCTGTTTTGACCACAAAAGTACCTTTAACATGGCTCGTTACGATTTCCCTGATGATGCATGGGCGATAATTTCTCCCATGTTGCCTGC